>JBDSBX010000194.1:0-3336 GCA_039921365.1 Sphingomicrobium sp.
GGTTCGCGCCGCGATGGGCCCGGGCTGGGAACGGGTGGCCACCGGCATCGTCGAGACCGAGGCCGGGCCGCTGCTGCTGGTCGATGTCGCGGCGCTGATTGCCGGTCTTGAAATCAAGGCGGCTTGAGCGACGAACTTAAGCTCTTCGTTACCCTTCACCATTAAACGTGCAGCCAACAACGAAAGCGCAAATATGAAGAGCTGTCTGATCGTCGATGACTCCAAGGTGATCCGCAAGGTCGCCCGTCACATCCTCGAGACACTGGATTTCGAAGTCGACGAGGCCGGCGACGGGCGCGAGGCCTTGACCCGCTGCGAAGCCAAGATGCCCGACGTCGTGCTGCTCGACTGGAACATGCCAGTGATGAGCGGCATGGAGTTCCTTCGCCTGCTTCGCCAGCGCGGCCATAGCGATCAGCCCAAAGTGGTGTTTTGCACGACCGAGAACGATATGGCGCACATTCGCGCCGCGCTCGAGGCCGGCGCCGACGAATATGTTATGAAACCGTTCGATCGCGAGACGCTGCACATCAAGCTTCAGCTCGTCGGCGTCGCCTGAGCTAATCGACTTGGAGCGGGCGCTCGCCAGATCGCGGGACGGCCAAGAAGCCCCGCGAACCCCTCGCCGTCGCATTCGGCTGATGATCGTCGACGATTCGATGATCGCTCGGGCCGTCCTGTCGCGAATGGTGGAAAGCGACGACGATTTCGAGATCGTCGCTGTAGCCGGGACCGCCGAAGACGCCATCGACGCGCTGCAGGCGGTCCATGTCGATATCATCCTGCTCGATCTCGAAATGCCTGGCGCGGGCGGCCTCAAGTCGATCCCGCGGATCATCGCCGCGGCCGGCGGCGCGCGGATCATGATCGTCTCGTCGCTGGCGGATGAAGGCGCCGAGCAAACCGTCGCCGCGCTTGCCCTCGGCGCGACCGACACGCTGCCCAAGCCGGGCACTGGCCGGTTCAACGGGCGCTTCTCCGAAATCCTGTTGCGCAAGCTCAAAGCATTGGGCTTTGCCGGCCTGCCGGCGCCGGCGGCCGTGTCACCGCGCAAGTTCAATCCAGGCGACGCTTTGCGCGCCATGCCCGACAACCCCATTGGCATCCTCGCGGTCGGCGCTTCGACCGGCGGCATTCACGCGCTCGGCACGCTGTTCCAGCATTTGCCGAGAGAAATTGGCGTGCCGATCCTGATCACCCAGCATTTGCCGGCGCCCTTCATGTCGGTGTTCGCGCGCCAATTGGGCACGGTCGCCAAGCGCGAGACGCTGATTGCGGAAAACGGCATGGAGCTGTTGCCCGACCGGATCGTCGTCGCTCCCGGCGACGCCCATATTACCGCGGATACGCTGTGCGGCTTGCGGGTCGTGCGCCTCACCCACGGTCTGTCATCGAGCGGCTGCCTGCCGTCGCTGGATCCGATGCTGGCGTCGGTCGGAGCGTTGTACGGCGCGGCCGGGCTGGGCGTCGTCCTGACCGGCATGGGCCGTGACGGTGTCGAAGGTGCTAGTCGTCTGGTCGCTTGCGGCGGCGCCGTCCTCGCCCAGGATGAGGCGAGCTGCGCGGTGTGGGGCATGCCCCGCGCTGTCCTCGAGGCTGGCCTCGCCTGCGCGGTCATGCCGCCGGACAAGATCGCCCGCCGGATTGCGTCGTTGGCCCGGGAAATGCCGTGCAAGTAAGCGATAGCTCCAGCCGCATCCTCGGCAGCCTGCTCGAAGCGCGCACCGGCCAGCAACTGACGATGAGCCGGCGCTGGCGGATTGAGTCGGCGCTGGCCGCGCTCCTGCGCGAACGCGGCATCGCCACGCTCGACGAGCTGATCACGATCCTCGTCATGGGCCGCGAGCCGAGCCTGTCCAACCAGGTCGTCGAGGCGTTGCTCAACAACGAAACCTATTTCTTCCGCGATCGCTCGCCGTTCGACTTGCTCGCCGCCCACGCCCTGCCGAAACTCGCCAGGCGCCACGCTGCGACCCGCCGGATTCGCATCTGGTCGGCGGGCTGTTCGACAGGCCAGGAAGCGTACAGCCTGTCGATGCTGTTCGCCGAAAACGCTCTGGCCTGGCATGGCTGGACCATCGACATCCTCGCTACCGACGTGTCGAACTCGGCGATCGAACGCGCCCGTGGCGGTGCCTACACCCAGTTCGAAGTCCAGCGCGGCCTCGGCATCAAGCAGATGATCCGCTGGTTCGAGGAAAGCGACGATGGCTGGCGCGCGGTCGAGGCGATTCGCAAGCCAGTCCGTTTTCAAGTCCACAATTTGCTCGAAAAGCCACCGCATCCGGGCGACTTCGACATCGTCCTGTGCCGCAACGTGCTGCTCTATCTCAGCGCCGAAAAGCGAACGCTGGCATTTGAGCGGCTGTCGTCATCCTTGGCGCCGGAAGGCTGGCTGATGCTTGGTGCCGGCGAAACCGTCATTGGCCAGACCAGCAAGCTTGCCACCGATCCCAGGGCCCGCGGCCTCTATCGCCGGGTCGACAAGCCGGCTGGCGGCGTTCAAAATACCGCCAAGCGGGCCGCCCGGGGGGCTTGACCGACAGCGCCGGCTCGTGCGCCATATCGCGCATGGAGTTGATCGAGCGGCCATCACCCAATTTCGACGAACGGGCATCGCCCGTGTCGATCATCGTGCTGCATTATACCGGCATGCCCGACGCTGCCGGAGCGCTCGACCGGCTGACGTCGCCGGAGGCCAAGGTGTCGGCGCATTATCTGGTCGACGAGGACGGCGCCGTGTTCCGGCTGGTCGACGAGTCGCACCGCGCCTGGCACGCGGGCAAATCGCGCTGGCGCGGCATCAGCGACATCAATTCGGCGAGCGTCGGCATCGAGATCGTCAACCCGGGCCATGAATTCGGCTACCGTCCGTTCCCCGACGAGCAGATCGCCGCGCTGATCCCATTGGTCTCGGCGATCAAGGAGCGCCACGCCATCGGCCGCGGCAATATCGTCGGCCATTCCGACGTCGCCCCGGCTCGCAAGGAGGACCCCGGCGAGCTGTTCCCGTGGGAAGCGCTGGCTCGCCTCCGGCTGGCGCTGCCGAGCCCCCGGCGCGACCTCATCGACCCGTTCTGGACCGACGGCGGCTTCCTCTTGGCGCTCGAGCGGTTCGGCTATGACGTTACGGAACCGCGACCGGCGGTGATCGCCTTCCAGCGCCGCTTTCGCCCCGACCTGATCGACGGCATCATCGACGGCGAGTGCCGGGCCATATTGCTGGCGTTGTTGCTTCCCCGCCCACAATAACCCATATCCCTCGGCGCCAGAGGGCCGGGCGGCCGCGGCGGGAGCTTGCTCCCGGCGAGGAAAGTCCGGGCTCCACGGAACGAC
>JBDSBX010000195.1:0-3767 GCA_039921365.1 Sphingomicrobium sp.
CGCGCAATCGCGGGGCTTGCCGTCGCCCATCGGGACGTGATTAAGAAGGGCAATGTCCGATCCCCGACAGTCCGCCGACCTGATGGAAACGATGCGGTTCGATCCCGACGAGGGGATCCTCGACATCGACCAGCATCTCGACCGGCTGATGCGCTCGGCCGAGGCGTTGGGTTTCGACTTCGACCGTCACGCGGCGCGCAACGAGCTCCAGGCGGCAACCTTTGGGCGCAAGCGGCCGGCGATCGCCCGGCTGCTGCTGTCGCCGACCGGGACCATGGCGATCGAGGTCAAGGCCAAAGAATAATCAGGCGGCGAGCGGAAAGCGGAGCAATCGGTCCGAGACCGGCACCAGTGCCGAAGCGCCGTCGCCGACTTGCTTCATGATTTCCGGATGGGTCGCGTCCAATCCTCCGGTCAGCGAGCCGAAAGCGGGCAGGATCAGCTTAGTCGCCGAGGTGACGAAGCAGCGCCGCGAGACGTTGCGGCCCTTCACGTGCAGCCGAAGCTTGGGGTGGTAATGCCCCGACATCTCGGGCCGTGGATCGTCGCGGACCGCCTCGTGGCGAAGAATGATCCCGGCGACTTCGACTTCGTCGGCCAGCCGCCCGCCGCAATGGTCGGCAAAGCCGGGATCGTGGTTGCCGACGATCCACGTCCAGTCGAGGCGGCCGGTCAGGTCAATCAGCAGCTCGCGGGCGGCGGCGGACAGGCGGTCGCAACCGAAGCGGTCGTGGAAGCTGTCGCCGAGGCAATAGAGTCGCTTGGCGCCGCTGCGCTCCACTTCGCTGGCAAGGGCGGTCAGCGTCGCGTGCGAATCATAGGGCGGCAGGAACTGCCCCAGCCGCGCGAACCAGCTCGCTTTCTCAAGGTGCAGGTCGGCGACCAACAGCGCCTGCTGGGCGGGCCAGTAAAGCGCGCCCTCGCACCCCGCGACAAATGTTTCACCGGCGAACGAAAAGGGAACCATCGTCCCGTCATTGCGAGCAGCGGAGCGACGAAGCAATCCATTTTTCTTGTTTGGCACCACGCTGTTGTCACGACCGCTGGACGACAGCGCAAAGCCGGTCCAGTCTTGCACCCTAACCAGATTCTCACGGGGGATGAAATGACCGACATTGGCCGGATTTTGCTCTGCGGCACCGCCGCGCTGATCGCGACTGCCGCCGCGCCCGTCGCCGCGGCCCCCAACGACCCCGGCCGGGCCAAGGTCCTTACCGCCATTCGCGCGGGCCATGGCGCTTCGGTCGAGCGGCTGCGCCAATGGATCGCCTTGCCGACGATCGCCAACATGAACCTCAATCATCGCGAGGGCGCCGAATATATGAAGAAGCTCGCGCTCGATGCGGGTTTCCAGCAGGCGCGAGTGGTGGCGACCGACGGCGTCCCCGGCGTGTTCGCGACACTGGACGCTGGGGCGAAGCACACGCTCGCGCTCTATTTCATGTACGACGTCAAGCATTACGATCCGGCCGAATGGTCGTCGCCGCCGCTCGAGGGGCGGATCGTCGACCGACCCGGCGAAGGCAAGGCGATGATCGGCCGCGGCGCGGTCAACCAGAAGGGGCCCGAGACCGCGTTCCTGGCGGCTCTGCACGCATTCAAGGCGGCCGGCGTCAAACTGCCGGTCAACCTCGTCCTGGTCGCCGAGGGGGAGGAAGAGATCGCCTCGCCGAACTTCTCGCAGATCGTTGCCCAGCCCGACGTTCGAGCAGCCCTGGAGAAAGCGGTTGGAATCATCATCCCGTCGAGCGGCCAGTCGATCGAAGGGACGACCACCTTGCTGCTCGGCGCCAAGGGCGCGGTCGAAGTCCAGTTGGTTTCAAGCGGCACAAAATGGGGGCGGGGGCCCGACAAGGACATCCACTCCAGCCTGATGGCCAATGTCGACAGCCCGGTGTGGCATTTGGTGAAAGCGCTCGACACGCTGGTCGCGGACGATGGCCACACGCCGGCGATCGATGGCTGGTTCGAGAGTGTGAAGCCGCTGACTGCTCGCCAGAAGGCGCTGATCGCAGCCGATGTCGCGGCCTCCGACGAGGCGGACGACATGAAGGTGCTCGGCATCAAGCATTGGTACAAGGATGAGGACTATCTGACCTCGACGTATCGCCTGGCGTCGCAGCCGACGGTCAATATCCAGGGGCTGGTCAGCGGTTACATGGGTCCGGGCGGCAAGACCGTCTTGCCGGGCCGGGCCGAGGCCAAACTCGACCTTCGCCTGGTCCCCGACATGACCAAGGACGAAGCGGTCACCAAGCTCAAGGCGCACCTCGCCAAACGCGGCTTTGGCGACATTGAGGTGATCGTTAGCGGTGGCTACGGGCCGACCCAGACCGACGAGAACAGCCCGCTGATCAAGGCCGAGCAGGCAACGCTCGCTTCGGCGAAAATTCCGATGACCATGTCGGCGCGCTCAGCCGGCAGTTGGCCGGGAGTCATCTTCACCGGTCCGCCGTTGCGCATGGCCGCGGGCCAGTTCGGAGCCGGCCGCGGCGGCGGCGCTCACGCCCCCAACGAATGGCTGCTGATCGACAGCAGCAACCCCAAGGTCGCCGGGTTCGACGAGCAGGCGATCCTGTTCGCCGATTTCCTCTACGAGGTCGCGCGAACCGCCAAGAAAGCGCGCTAGTCGAGCATCGCTTCGCGGGCGAGCGCTTCGGCCTGGATCAGCAGCGTCTCGTCGGCCTCGCCGCCCGGCGGCATCGCTTCGCGGCCGACGATGACCATCAGCGGCACCGCCATCGGTGTGATCCTTGTCGCCTCGACATGGACCATCGTCGCCGACGCCCGGTCGACTAGCCGCACCAGGCGGCCAAGCTCGGTCATTCGGGCGCGGGCGTCGTCCCAGGCGGCGCGCAGCAGCAGATGTTCGGGCTCGTAGCGGCGCAGCACATCGTAGATGAGGTCGGTCGAAAAGCTCACCTGGCGCCCCGACTTGCGCTTGCCCGAGTGGTGGCGCTCGACCAGCCCGCCGATCACCGCAACCTCGCGAAACGCGCCCTTGAGCAGATAGGATTGCTCGACCCAGTCGACGAATTCGCGCTCGAGGATGTCGGGCGAGAACAAGGCCTTGGGGTCGCGAATTGGGTTGAGGCCATAGCAGGCGAGGCCGTAATCATTGGCGACGAAGCCAAGCGGTTTCAGCCCCAGATTCTCCATCCGCCGAGTGATCAGCATGCCCAGCGACTGGTGTGCGTTCCAGCCCTCGAAGCTGTAGGCGACCATATAATGCAGGCCGTGGTGCTCGAACGTCTCGACCAGCAATTGCTCGGGCGCGGGCAGCACCGAGCGCCGGTCCTGCACCTCGAGCCATTCGCGGACGTCGTCCGGGAATCGGTGCCAATCGTTTCGGTCGGCGAGCATGTGGCGGACGCGCGATGCCAAGTGGGTCGACATCGACATGCGCTGGCCGCCGTAAGTGACGATGCGGGCCGATTTCGACGAAGCGTGGACATAAATCTCGCCATCCTTGAGGCGCTCGACCTCGAGGCTCAGCCCGGCGAAAAAGAAATGGTCGCCGGGCGCCAGCGTGTTGCCGAACCCCTCTTCGACCGTGCCCAGGCGCCGTCCGCTCTTGAAGCGAACGACGAGCAGCGGCGCCTCGACGATGATCCCGGCATTGAGGCGGTGCTGGAGAGCGACGGCCGGGCGGGTGAGCCGCCAGCGTCCGTCGGGATCGCGCACCAGCCGGCGGAATTTGTCATAGGCTCGCAACGCATAACCGCCGGTGGCGATGAAGCTGAGGACTTCGGCAAAGGTCTCGTCGC
>JBDSBX010000196.1:0-3956 GCA_039921365.1 Sphingomicrobium sp.
CCCATGGACGTGGGCGATCCCCCAGTCGTCGCGCGTGATCGTCACTCGTGCCGCTTCGGAGCGAAGCCGCGTAAGTTCGGGCGGTGTCGCCGCGGCCAGTAGCAACAAAAACGGTATCAGGAATGCGCGCATCAGGCCGTTGGTAGCGCCTGTTGGGCCTGACCCCAACCGGCAAGTGTTTTCGACGACGCTCGCTCGATCAATTTGTCTGCGTCGAGAATGCTGAACGCGTTGCCGCCCTTATAGTCTTCGAGCTCCTCCCAAGCGATCGGCGCGGCGACCGGGGCGCCTTCCCGAGCCCGCGCCGAATAGGGCAGCACCGCGGTCGCGCCGCGCTGGTTACGCAGCCAATCGAGGAAGATCCGGTTCTTGCGCTGGACCTTTCGGATATTGGCGGTGAAGCGCTCGGGCTCGGCTTCGGCGACGGCGCGCGAAAAGCGCTCTGCGAACGACTTGACCTTGTCCCATTTGGCGGTGGCGTCGAGCGGCACGACAACGTGGATGCCCTTGCCCCCGGTCAACAGCGGAAAGCTCTTCAAGCCGAGATCGGCGAGCAGCTCGCGCAATCGAACCGCCGCGCTGCGGACCGCGGCGAAGTCGAGCCCGACATCAGGATCGAGGTCGAACACCAGGCGATCGGGATACTCGACCTTTTCGGTGCGGCTGCCCCAGCTGTGAAACTCGATCGTCCCCATCTGCACGCAGGCCAACAGCCCGCGGACATCGTCGAAATAGAGGTAGTCGGCGACCTTGCCGTCCTTTTCCTTGATCGGAATATGCTTGACGTGCTCGCCCATTGATCCGGTGTCGTGCTTCTGGAAGAAACAGTGCTTGCCGCGCCCCTGCGGACAGCGGATCAGGGTCACCGGGCGGCAGCCGGTGTCGACCATCATCAGCACCTCGATCGCCGCATAATAATCGGCGAGCTGCTTCTTGGTGACGCCGCCTTCGGGATAGATCACGCGATCAGGGTTGGTGATGTGGATGCCAAAGCTTTCGGCAGTCGCTCGCTCGCCCTTCGTTTCGGCCGGCTGCAATTTGGCCGGTTTCTCGCGGACGACATCCTTGGCCGGCTTGTCTTCGCGCAACGCGATGAAGCTCGGGTGGCGCAGGATGCCGTCGCCGGTGAATTCGGTGAAAGCGATTTCGGCGACCAGCTTGGGCTCGAGCCAATGCGCGCCCTTGCGGTCGGCGCGCGGCACTTCGAGCGGTGCCTTGTCGATTTCCAACGGCTTCATCATCTCCCGCAGATCGTCGATCATCTTAGTGTTGAAGCCGGTCCCGACCTTGCCGGCGTAGGTCAGCTTGGCCCCGTCGCGTAAGGCCAGCAGCAGCGAGCGAAAGCCGCGGCGCTTATCGCTTTCCGACCAGCCGATGATCACGAACTCCTGCCGCTGGATGCATTTGACCTTGAGCCAGTTGCGGGTGCGGGTGCCGCGGTACGGAGCGCTCGCTTTCTTCGAGATGATGCCCTCGCCGCCCTCGGCGCAAATGGCGTCGAACAGCGCCTCGCCCTTGGCGATGACATGGTCGCCGTAGAGGATCGGCGGGGTGGCCCCTTTCAATAGCGCCGCCAGCCGCGCCTTGCGCTCGATGTTGGGGAGCTTGCGGATATCCTCGCCGCGGTCGACCAGCAGGTCGAAAGCGTAATAAGCGAGGTTGGCGCCCTTGCTCTCCTTCAGCGTCGACTGGAGCAACTGGAAATCCGGCTTGCCCTTGTCGTTCAAGGCGACCGCCTCGCCATCGATCAGGCAGCCGGGCGGCAGGTCGGCGGCGGCCTTGGTCAGCGCCCGGAACTTGTTGCTCCAGTCATTGCCATTGCGAGTCCAGGCGGTCGCGGCCCCGTCGCCCGTGGCGATCAGCAGCCGGTAGCCGTCATATTTATACTCGTGGATCCAGTCCGGCCCGGTCGGCACGGCGTCGACCAGCGTCGCCAGCTGCGGCTCGAGAAACGCCGGCGGCGCCTCCCCCGATGTCTTCTTCGCCCGGCCGCCCTTTTGCCCGCCGCGGTTGGACCGCCAGACATCCGAGCCCGAGGCGATCTCGGCCATCGTCCGGTCGGTGGTGACGCTGGTCACATGAGCTTCGACCAGCGCGTCGCCGGCCTCTGGGTCCGCGAAATCGTCGGTGACTTTCTTCAGCATCCACGGCTCGGCCTTCTCGCCCGGCTTGCCTTTCAACCGAAACATCACCCATTCGCCCTTCATCCGCTCGCCTTCGAGCTTGAAGTGCAGATGACCTTCGTCGATCGTTTTCGACGGGTCCTTCCCCGGCTCCGGCACCCATCGCCCTTGGTCCCACAGCATCACCGTGCCGCCACCATATTCGCCCTTGGGGATGGTCCCCTCGAAGTCGCCATAGTCGAGCGGATGGTCCTCGGTCCGCATCGCCAGGCGGTTCTGGCCGGGGTCGAGGCTCGGCCCCTTGGGGACCGCCCAGCTTTTCAGCACGCCGTCCATCTCCAGGCGGAAATCCCAGTGAAGCCGCGACGCATCATGTTTCTGGACGACGAAACTGTTGCCCTTGCCCTTGAGCTTGCGCCCCTTCGGCTCGGCGGTCTTCTTGAAATCGCGCTTTTTATTGTGGGTCGCGATGTCGAGCGGACGCTTGGCCATCAACTAGGCCCGCTTGCGCACCGGCGCTTTTTTGGCCGGTGAGGCCGCCTTTTTCGCCGGAGCTTTCCTGGCCGCCGCGGGCTTCTTGGCCGAGCTGCCCTCGTCGCCGCCGAGGCTTTTCTTGAGAGCCGCCATCAGGTCGATGACGCTGGAGGCCTTGGTTGGCTTGTCGGCGTCGGGGTCCTGGATGACTTTCGCGCCTTTCTTCTTCTGCTTTTCAGCGATCAGCCCCCTGAGCGCGTCGACGTAGCGATTGTGGAAGTCCGACGCATCGAACTCACCGGTCTTCTTTTCAATCAGGGTCGCGGCGAGATCGAGCAGGTCGGCGTCGGGCTTGGCGTCACCGATATCGCGAAAGAAGCTCGCCGCTTTGTTGACTTCATCGGCGTAGCGCAGCGTTTCGAGCAGCATCCCGCGGCCGCACGGTTTGAGCGCAACGACATATTCCTGGCCGCGCATGGCGAGCTGGCCAACGCCGACCTTGCGCGCCTCGCGAAGCGCCTCGCGAAGGACCACAAAGGCTTCCTCGGCAAGGTCGTCCGCCGGCACGACATAGTACGGCTTCTCATAATACATCGCGTCGATATCGGAGTGGTCGACGAACTGGACCAGGTCGAGCGTCTTGCGGCTCTCGAGCTTGACCGCCTCGATCTCTTCCTGGTCGAGCAGCACGTAATTGCCCTTCGACACCTCATAGCCCTTGACGATTTCGTCGCGGTCGATCGGGCCGATACCGGGCACCGTCTTTTCATATTTGATCCGCTTGCCCGACGGCTCGTGGACCTGGTGGAACTGGATTGAGGCGCCGCTCTTGGTCGCGGCGTAAAGCTCGACGGGAATCGACACGAGCGCCAGCCGGATCTGCCCTCGCCAAATCGGCCGTGCCGCCATGATCGCTCGCCTCCTGGTTACGAAGCCGATTCAATCAATTCAGAGCAGAGTCGTTCCGTGTCGCGGTTTTGAGCGTCGCCACGAACGCCGCGACATCGCCGCCCTGCGCGGCGACGGATACGATCGCCGAGCCACTGATTACCCCGGCCGCGCCAGCGTCCAGGGCCGCTTGGACATGGGCGGGGGTTGAGATGCCGAAACCGAAGATCGGCGGCGCTGCACCAGCCTTGGCGAGCCCGTCGATGAGGCCAGTGTCAAACTCAGCGGCGGCGTGGACGCCCGTAATTCCGGCGCGCGTCACGCAATAGGTATAGCCGCTGCCCAAGCGCGCGATTTCAGCCAGGGTCGCCGGCGGCGTGTTGGCGGCGGCGATCAGCACCGGCTCGAGCCCGGCGGCGCGCATTTCGTCTGTCCAAGGCGCCGCCTCACGCGCCGGGACATCGGCGACCA
>JBDSBX010000197.1:0-15419 GCA_039921365.1 Sphingomicrobium sp.
GTCGGCTGGACGATCCCGTCGGCGGCGGCCTGCTATTGGGTGGGCGAGGCGATGCACAAGGTGGATTTCAAGGACCTGCCCAAGGTGCCAGAAGAAGTTGAAGAGACGGTGGCGATGCTGGCGTCCAACGCCGCGCACCTGGCCAAGCTGCTCTCCAAGCAAGCTTATCCGGGAGTGTCCCAGCCGAAATGAATGCCGCCACGCCGCTTTCGCGCGCCCGGCGCAGCGATGCCGGCCTCGCCGGGCGACTGGCCGCGACGCGGGCGCTGACGCTCGGGCTTGCGGCCCCGCTGTCGGACGCCGACGCGGCGATCCAGCCATTTCCCGACGCGTCGCCGGCGAAATGGCATCTCGCCCACACCACCTGGTTTTTCGAAACTTTTGTGCTGCGCGACCATGTGCCTGACTACCAGCACTTCGACGAGCGTTTTTCCTATCTGTTCAACAGCTATTACGAAGGCGAGGGCGAGCGGCTCGCGCGGGCACAGCGCGGCATGATCAGCCGACCTTCGCTCGACGAGGTCCGCGGCTGGCGCGAGCAGGTCGACGAGGCACTCGGGCGGGCGCTGCCAAAGCTGCCGGCCGAGGCGTTCGCTTTGGTCGAGCTCGGCATCAACCACGAGCAGCAGCACCAGGAGCTGCTCCTGACCGACATTCTCGCGACCTTCGCCGAGAATCCTCTCGAGCCTGCCTACGGCGCGCTGGAGCCGGCGTCCTGCCATGCCGCCGAGCCGCTGAGTTTCCTTCCCGGCCGGACCGGGATCGTCGAGATTGGCGCGGGTGACGATGGCTTCGCCTTCGATTCCGAGCGACCGCGACACGCCGAATTGCTCCACCCACACGCCATAGCCAGCCGTCCGGTGACCAATGGCGAATGGGCGGAGTTCATTGCCGATGGCGGCTATGCGACGCCAACCTTATGGCTGTCGGACGGGTGGGACTGGGTCCAGCGCGAGGGGGTCGCCGGACCACTTTATTGGCGCGGCGACGGGAGCGAATTCACCTTTGGCGGGCGGCGCGAGATCGACCCTGCCGCGCCGGTCGCGCACGTCAGCGGTTACGAGGCGGACGCGTTCGCGCGTTGGGCGAGAGCGCGGCTGCCGACCGAAGCGGAATGGGAGAGCTTCGCGGCGACGGCCGACCCCAATCTTGGCAATCAGCTCGACCGGCCGGGCGCGGTGCATCCCGGGCTGCCGGGCGACATTTTCGGCGACGTCTGGGAATGGACGCGAAGCAGCTTCTCGCCCTACCCTGGGTTCAAGCCGGCGGCCGGAGCGGTCGGCGAATATAACGGCAAGTTCATGAGTGGGCAGCTGGTCCTCAAGGGCGCGAGTTGCGCGACTCCGCGGGGTCACAGCCGGGCGTCCTACCGTAATTTCTTCCCGCCCGAGGCGCGCTGGCAGTTCACGGGGCTCCGGCTGGCACGCGATGCCTGAATCCGTCGCTGACGACCAAAGCGCTGCGTTTCGCCACGATGTGCTCCACGGGCTGGCGGCGCCGATCCCAGCGATCCCGGCCCGCTGGCTTTATGATCGTGCCGGGTCCGAGCTGTTCGATGCGATTACGCGGCTGCCGTCATACTATCCGACGCGGACCGAAACGGCGTTGTTGAAGGCGGTCATGCCCGAAGCAGCGGCGCTCATTCCCAAACACGCCGCGGTGGTCGAGTTTGGTGCCGGGTCGGCCACCAAAACACCGATCCTGCTCGAATCCATTCGCCCCGCGGCCTATGTCCCGGTCGACATTTCGGGCGACTATCTCGACGACAGCGCGGCGCAGTTGAGCGCCGACTTCCCCGGCCTGCCGGTGCTCCCCGTGACCGCCGACTTCATGCGGCAATTCGACCTTCCCGACCTGATCGGCGAGATGCCCAAGCTCGGCTTCTTTCCCGGCTCGACGATCGGCAATTTCGTTCCGCGCAGCGCGACCGACCTGCTGCGCCATTTCCGCGAATTGCTCGGCACCGGGGCGCATTTGCTGATCGGCATGGACCGGGTGAAACCGGTCGAGCGGCTGATCGCCGCTTATGACGATCCGGGCGGAGTCACCGCGCGGTTCAACTTGAATTTGCTCGAGCGGATCAACCGCGAGCTCGACGGGACAATCCCGATCGACGCTTTTCGCCACGAAGCGCGCTGGAACGACATCCTGTCGCGGATCGAGATGCATCTGGTGGCGACGCGGGATGTCGAGTTCACGATTTCGGGCGAGGCCTTCGCACTCAAGCAGGGCGCGTCGATTCACAGCGAGAACAGCCACAAATACGGCCGGCGAGGCGCGCGCCTGTTGTTGCTTGCCGGCGGCTGGACTCCGCTCGCCGAATGGAGCGACCCGGCCGGCGATTTCGCCGTGATCCTCGCTGAGGCCCAGCCCAACCGCTCCGCTCCCTGAGCGGCAATTGCCCCGCCGCGCCGCGCCCGCTAAGCGGCAGCGATGGTCACCGCGCTCTTCGACATCGTCGACTTCCTCCTCGGCATCCTCGGCTGGATCATCATCGGCCAGGTCATCCTCAGCTGGCTGTTCGCGTTCAACGTGCTGAACGCCAGCTCGGACGGGCTGCGCCGGTTCGTCGAGGCGCTCGACCGACTGACGGCCCCGCTGTACCGGCCGATCCGCCGGCTGCTGCCCGATTTCGGCGGCATCGATTTCTCGCCGCTGGTGCTGCTGATCCTGATCCAGGTCCTGCGCATGCTGCTCCGCGGCACCGAGCGAAGCCTCGTCTATTCAGCCATATGACCGCTCGGCGGATTGACGGCAAAGCTGCTGCCGCCGCGCTGAGGGAGCAGGTCGCCCAGGCCGTCGTCGAGTTCGAGCGGCGCGCCGGCCGTCCGCCGGGCCTGGCGACCGTGCTGGTCGGCGAGGATCCGGCGAGCGCGGTCTATGTCCGCATGAAGGGCAAGGCGACCGCTGAAGCGGGAATGGCGAGCTTCGCGCACAATTTGTCGGACGCGATTTCCGAGACCGAGCTGCTCAGCCTGGTCGACGCGCTCAACGGCGACGAGCGGGTCGACGGAATCTTGGTTCAGTTGCCGCTGCCGAGCCAGGTCGATGCGTCGCGAGTGATCGCTGCGATTGACCCGGCCAAGGATGTCGACGGCTTTCATCCGCTCAACCAGGGGCGCCTGTCCGCGGGCCTCGACGGGCTGGTCGCCTGTACTCCACTTGGCTGCCTGCACCTGCTCAAGGCTGATCTTGGCAGCCTCGCCGGCCTCGACGCGGTGGTAATCGGCCGCTCGAACATCGTCGGCAAACCAATGGCGATGCTTTTGCTCGGCGAGAGCGCAACCGTGACGATAGCCCATTCGAAAAGCCGCGACCTGCCCGAACTGGCGCGGCGCGCGGACATCCTCGTCGCCGCGGTCGGCCGGCCGGAAATGATCCGAGGGCAGTGGATCAAGCCCGGCGCCACAGTGATCGACGTCGGCATCAACCGGATCGACAGTGGCGACGGCCACAGCCGCCTGGTCGGCGATGTCGCGTTCGACGAGGCGCTTCCGGTCGCCGGCGCGATTACCCCGGTGCCCGGTGGCGTTGGGCCAATGACGATTGCCATGCTAATGCGCAACACGCTGGTCGCCGCGCACCGACGCGCAGGGCTAGCTGACCCGGAAGGTCTTTGAAATGCTGACACTATTGCTCGCCGCCGCAGCGCTGCCGACCGCGGTCCAGGCGGAAAATGCGTTCGCTCGGGACGCGCAGCGGATCGGCCAGTGGACAGCGTTCCGCAAATATGCGCAGCGCGACGCGGTGATGTTCACCCCGCAAGCGGTGTGGGCCCACGAATTCCTCAAGCACCGCAAGGATCCGCGAAAATCGGTCGAATGGTGGCCGGCCGAAAGCTATGTCTCATGCGACGGCCGGACCGCGGTCAACAGCGGTCCGACGCGCAACGCCGCCCGCAAGTCAAACGGCTATTTCACCACCGTCTGGCAGCGCGACAAGGGCCGGTGGCAGTGGGTTTACGACGGCGGCGACGAGGCCAGGACAGCGCTTCGGGTGCCGACAGCGCCCAAGGTTCGGCGGGCAGCCTGCGGCCGCCATGCCAAGGGTCCGCCGTTAATCGTCCCGCCGTCGGCCAAGCGGTTAGGAATGGGTCCGCCCGACGACTATGGCCGCGGCCAATCCGCCGATCGAAGCATCGGCTGGGACTGGAAAGTGGACTCCAAAGGCGGCCGCCACTTTCGCGCCATGGTGTGGAACGGGCGCCGCTATGAGCTGGTGATCAACCAGAACGTCGCCGGCAAATGATGTGCAGCCCGAACTGATCGAGCTGTTCGGCTCGGCCCTGGTCACCTTTTTGGTGATCATCGACCCGCCGGGTTGCGCGCCAATCTTTGCCAGCCTGACCCGCGGCGACACTGCCGCCCACCGCCGGTCGATGGCGATCCGTTCATCGGTCATCGCCTGGGGCGTGCTGATGTTTTTCGCACTGCTTGGGCGGCCGATGCTCGAGGCGCTGGGGATCAGCCTGGCAAGCTTCCGTATCGCCGGCGGGGTGATGTTGTTCATGATCGCGCTCGACATGGTGTTCGAGCGCCGCACCCAGCGCCGCGAGGACCGCGCTTTGTCGATCGAAGGCACGCCGGGAGCCGACGACATCTCGGTGTTCCCGATGGCGATACCGATGATCAGCGGACCCGGATCGATCGCCAGCGCGATGTTGTGGGTGTCGCGCGCCGAGGGCGCGGCACAAGTGCTGACGGTGCTCGCGGCGATCACCGTGGTCATCCTGATGACGATGGCTTTCCTGCTGGCGGCGGGACCGCTGATGCGGCTGATCGGCGAGCGGCTCGAGGCGATGATCACCCGCATCCTGGGCGTCATCCTGGCGGCGCTCGCGGCCCAGTTTGTGGTCGACGGCTTGAAGCAAAGCTTCCCTGCATTGGGGTGACTCTGGCTAGCCGACGACCTTCCACATTATGAACGGGGAGTTGGCGGGCAGCTTGATCGGCGCCAGCCAGGCCGGAACCTTGCCTTGCTCGAGTTGCGCGTAAAAGCCCTTGGGCGCTTCGGCCAGGTAGATCGTCGTCGTCGAGCTGTTGGGGCAGGTCAGCAAATAATTGGCATGATATTTGGCGAGGATCGCATGGGCCTGAGGCTCGCTGCCGCGAAAGGCGTTCATGACGTCAGCGATCTGCGGGCCGTTGCGGTGGTAAGGACCAATGACCGAATCGTGGCGGGTGACGGTGATCACCCGCGGCCCCAGATCGACGAAGGTGAAAACCATTCCTTTAGGCTGGAGTGCAATCGGCCTGAACGCAGCCATCGAGTTGCACAGGCGATTGGCCCTCGCGATCTTGATCTCGCGCGGCGTCGACTTTTTCCCTGGCACCGCCTGCATCGCGAAGGGAACGAGAGCGCCGAGCCCAAGCAGGGCGATCCCCACGGTCGCGAACGTTCGAAGGGCAAAGCCCTTAACATGTTGGGCCAAGGGCGCGAGCAGCCAAACAATCGCGATGGCGCCGACGATGCTCAGCATCTGCGCGGCCGGGGCGGTGCGAGTCTGCCAGGCCAACAGCAGGGTCGCGGCAAGCGCTGGCACTGCTGCCGCCAACGTCCGTCTGAGCAAATCCCGGTCGCCGCGGTTGGTCCACACCAGCAGCCCCCAGCCAAGCGCACCGGTCAGCGGCAGCGCCGCCAACAGGGTCGCGGTCTCCCAGCCATGACGCCACAGCGGCCGTGCCTCGCGAACATGGCTCAGCCACAGTTGCTGGACCTCGGGCGATACGCCTTCGAGCCGCGTCAGGCAGTGCGGCCACATCGAGGCATGGAACAGGGCAATGATCACGCCCGCACCCGCGGCCAGCGCCAGGCGCCGCTTCCAGTCCGCCGATGACCATGCCGCCAGACCGAACAGCAAGGCGCCGCCGAGCAGCGCATCGGACAGCCACACCGGCGACAAGGCATCGCATACCGCGAGCCGGTTGGCGTTGGACGCAAAAGCCACGAAGCCGAGCGCGGTGCCGCCGGCCAAGGTCAACGCATAGGCGGATAAGCGCCGCTTCTGGTCGCGATCGTCGATCCAGAACAACACCGTCGCGACGCCCGCCAGTGCCAGATAAATCAGGAGTTCGAGGCCAATCGCCAGCGACAGCGCCGTCGCCATTCCCAGCGTCGCTCCGCCGCGCGCGCGCTTGGGGTCGGCAAGGCCGGCGACGGCCAGGCTGAGCAGCGCCAGCTGCCAGCCGTGATGGTCGATCCGCGTCGGCATGAACATGCCGTTGGTCGATCCGGCGCTGAACAAGGCCACGAAGACCAGTACGAAAGCCGCCGGACGAATCAGCCGGCGGACGGTCAGCGCGACCCCAAAAAGCATCGGCAAATAGGGCAGCATCGGCGCAATCGCGACCGCCAACCGCTCGGCCCCGGCGCCGCCGAGCAGCGGTCGGAAGAGCAGGATCAGGCCGGCGAGCGGGAGATCGACCAGCCGGGACCAGTGGATGTCGGCGCCGAACGGCGGGTTCAGCCGATATTGGCGAAGATCGTACCAGTCCTGCCCGTGGAGCAAGGCACGGACCTGGCTAATGCGCATATTGTCGTCGGTGTCGAGGAGGTTGAAAGCGTGAATCTGGCTCCAGCGATTAAAGACGAACCAGGCGCACAGGATCAGCCAGGCGAGGACGGTCACCCACTTCCAGTGGCGGTCGAGCAGCCGCAAGGCCGGCTCAATGTCTAGATCCTTGCGCTCGCTCACCTTTCGCGCTCTAGCTGCTCGACCTCAAAGGGCAAGCAGCGGCCAGCCAGTCTTTGGCCAACACCGCAATAGATACGAAGGCGCGATGCTCTCGACCATTTCCTCAGAACGCCGCGCTGTGTTCACGCAGGCCGCGCGCTACGCTTTCGCCGGCATGGCGATTACCCTGCTGGTCGCCGGCAGCTATTGGGCGATCGCCGAATTCCTCCGCGTCGATCCGATGCTGTCGCTGCTGGTGGTGTTCGTTTTCTTCACTTTCGTCAGTTTTTTCACGCACGGTGCATTCAGCTTTCGCGGCCATGGCGAGCGCGACCGCCAGCACGTGCGCCTGCTGCGCTTCATGGTGGTCAACGTCATCGGCCTGGCAACCAATCAATTCTTCGTCTGGCTGCTGGTCAAGCATTGGCACGGCCCCAATTGGTGGCCGGTCATCCCGATCATCTTCGTCACGCCGGCCTTGACCTTTGTGCTTCATCGCCGATGGGTATTCGGATGAGCTCGACGACGCTTTCGATCATCTGCCCGGTCAAGGACGAGGAACAGGCGATCGCGCCGTTCGTCGAGCGCGTGCGGGCGGTCATCGAGGGGCTTGGCGACCCGGGCGCCAATAGCTTTGAAATCCTGTTCATCGACGACGGCAGCAACGACGGAACACTGGCGGAAATTCGCCGCGCCAACCAGGCCGACGCGCGCATTCGCGGAGTCTCCTTTTCCCGCAATTTCGGCAAGGAGGCCGCATTGTCCGCCGGCCTCGACCATGCCCGCGGGGCGGCGGTCATCCCGCTCGACGTCGATCTCCAGGACCCGCCCGAAGTCCTTCGCGACATGGTCGCCAAGTGGCGCGAAGGATTTGAAATCGTCTACGGCGTGCGCGACAATCGTGACAGCGACAGCCTGCCCAAGCGACTGACGGCCGACCTCTATTACCGTGCCCACAATTGGCTCAGCGAAGACAAGATTCCGGAGCATGCGGGCGACTTCCGGTTGCTCGACCGCAAAGTGGTCGATGTGATCCGCGCCATGCCCGAGCGCACCCGCTTCATGAAGGGCCTGTTCGCCTGGGCGGGATTTCGCCAGGCCTCGGTCCCCTACACCCGCGAGCCGCGGCGGGTCGGAACGACCAAGTTCAGTTATTGGAAGCTGTGGACCTTTGCGCTCGACGGCATCACATCGGCGTCGACCGTGCCGCTGCGGGTGTGGAGCTATGTCGGCGGCACCATCGCCATCCTGGCCATCGCTTACTCACTCTACGTGATCGTCCGGACCATCATCTGGGGCGTCGATGTCCCCGGATATGCGTCAATGATGGTCGCCGTTCTGTTCCTGGGAGGCCTGCAAATGCTCTCACTGGGCATTCTCGGCGAATATGTCGGGCGAATCCTGATCGAGACAAAGGCGCGGCCGCTCTACGTCGTTCGAGAATCCGTCGGAGAAATTGCATGAACGAGGCGGCGCCCGCATTCGGTCAAGGCGATGTCGAGTTTCAGCGCCAGCTGTATAGCGATCCCAACCCCACCCGACGTGGTCTGCATGGGGCGCGCCGTGACTGGGTTCTGAAACAAGCCTTGGGTAACAGTGCGCCGGGTAGCCGAATCCTCGAGGTCGGCGTCGGCTGCGGGGTTTTCACCGAGGCCCTGGCAGCGGCCGGTCGCATAGTCACCGCGGTCGACATCAATCCGGCCTTCCTCGCCAATGTCGAGAAGCTGGATTCGGTGACGACCCAGCTCAAGGATGCGACCTTGCCGCTCGAGCTTGGGGAGCATGACCTCGCCGTCTGTTCCGAAGTGCTCGAACATGTCCCGCCCGACCGCTCGCAGGCGATGCTGCGGTCGCTCTTCGGGGCACTTCGGCCAGGCGGGAAACTGGTCCTGACGACGCCGCAGCGCTACGCCACGGTCGAGCTGGGCGCACGGCTGTTCCGCTTCAAGCCGGTGCTGGCGCTTGCTCGGAAGCTCTACGGAAGCGCCGATGAACTCGGCCACATCAACTTGCTGACCGCATCGCAACTGCGCCGTCAGCTCAGCGCCGCCGGCTTCACGGAACTGCAACACCATCGCTTTGGTTTTTACCTGCCGGTCGTCGCCGAATTCGGCGGCAAGGTGGGTGCGGCCATCCTCCGGGCGATGGAAACCGCCGTGCGGCCGGTGCCGGTGGCGCGCGGCCTGTTGTGGACTCAGGGCTGGGTGCTGGAACGTCCGGAGTCAGCCGCGCCGACGCGATAGAGGGAGCTGCCGCGACTGCTCCAGACGAGTGGCATTCCCGATAAGAGGCGCGGGTCGAAGGCCTGGGTGTCGACCAGCCACAGATAGTCGAACTTGCCGCGCGGCAAGGCTTTGAGCGCGGTGTCGATCGAGCGGGAGCCCGGGCATCCGCGATTGCGGATGATCTGCGATGGATCGGCCTTGAACGGTCCAGCTTCGCGGTAGCGCACTTCGAGCAGGTTGACCCCCGTCGTCACCCATTGATCGTTGGTAAAGCCATGCCGCCTGACGATGGTCATCGCGCCGAGATGAGCGTTGCGCGGCAGCCGCCAATTATTGCAGCAGTCGTCACCAACGAGGCTGAGTACCCGCGCGCCCATCGGCACATGGTCGAGGGCACGAAGCGTGTCCGCCTGATCGCGCGACGCGGTTTGCAGGCTGATGGTGGTGCCGGCGATTCGGACGCAAAAGAACAGCAGTCCGACGACGGCGATGACGTCTGCCCGCGGCCGCAACGTATCGCCGCGGAAGCGGATCGCCAGCAGCAGGACGGCGATGACATACGGAATCATGCGCATGTCGGCGTAGGCGGAGCTGAACACCAGATAAGGCAGCAGCAAGAAGCCGATGAACAGCACAAGCGCCGAAAACACCAGGTTGCGCGAAAACGTCAGAGGCCGCTGCCGTAGGGCCTCGACCATTAGCAATATCGTGACGTTGAGCGCCCCGACGTCGAACCATTTCCAGCGGTCGCGCAGCGATGCCACGAAAAAATTCCATTTCAGGTAGAAGTCGAACCAATGCCCCGTCTTGCCGCCAGTGATGCTGCTCCGCCAGGTCAGCATGAACAGCAACGGCAAGGCCATCACCGACGCGTGCAACGCCGCATTTCGCCCGGACCGGAACCAGCCCTTGCCGCTGTCGTGCTGGCGCACCGCCTCGCCGGAAAAGCACAACAGGCCAAGCACGCCCCAGCCGAAGGTATGGGTAAAAAAGACGATCAAGGAGATCGGCACGAACAAGATCGCGCGAAGCCTCAACCGGCCGAGTCTGCCGAGCCGCAGCCACAGGCCGAAAGCGAGAAATGCAAGCGCGATCGAAAGCGCAAAATTGACGAAACCGAACATGAATGGGTGGCTGTAGGCAAAGGACAAAGCGAACAACGCCGTCGGCGGAATGCGCCCGTGCACTTCGCGGGCGACCCACAGGAAACCGGCAACCGTCATTGGCGGGATCGTCAGCACGATCAATTTGACGGCGAGTTCGAGCCCGAAAATCTTCGCCATCGGAATGACCAGGATGTCGACGCCGAGATTGCCGATCGCCGCCCAGCGGAACCCGTAATATTGCGCGAGCCATGGCGAGCTGGCGAGGTCGAGCTGCACCCGGTAACGGCCCATGTGGCCGAGGAGGTCGACCAACGGCGGGATCGATGGGTAGAGCAAGGGTACCGCCGAGATAAGCACCAGCAAGGCGACGAACGGCCGGGTCTCCCACCACGGTCGGCCGGCGCTCCCGGGCGCACTGATCGCTGCTGGAATAGGCATATCTGGCTGGAAGTCCCCGTGCCCACTTGCACTAGCCGTCGCCACGACTTTGTCCATCAGCAGCGGATATTTCGCCGGCGCTTCATTCAAGCGCGATACAGCTTGGCCTGCTTAGCTAGCCGCTTGATTTCACTGGTGGAGGGTCGAATGACAAAGTATCTTTTGGGTGGCGCAATGGCCGCCGCAGTAGTCGCGATGGCCCCCGCCGCCGCGCAAATGGCGCCGCCGGCCCAGGTCGCGCCGCATGGCCAAACGCACGCGTGGCAAGGCAGAGCCAAGGTCCAGACGCGCGGCGAGGTTGCCGCGCATGTCCGCACCATGTTCGATCGCGTCGATGCTAATCGCGACGGGTCGCTGAGCAAGGCCGAGGCCGAGGCTGCCAAGGGCAAGCGCGGCCAGTGGGCGGGACGTCGCATGCACCGAGGCGGCGCCGGTGGTCAGCGGGCCAACCCGGACGCGGCATTCGAGCGGATGGACGCCAACCGCGACGGCGCCGTCAGCCGCGCCGAGTTCGACGCCAGCCACGCCCAGCGCCAGCAGAAAATGGCGGCGCGGGATCACAATGGCGACGGCCGGCCCGACGGCCGCCGGATGGGTAAAGGCCATCGCATGGGCGGCATCGGCGGCATGGGCGGCCACATGTTCGAATTCGCCGACGGCAACCGCGACGGCCGGGTGACACTCCAGGAAGCGACCAATGCCGCACTCCGCCACTTCGATACGGCGGACGTCAACCGTGATGGCCAGCTGACGCCGCAGGAGCGGATGCAGATGCACCAGCGGATGCGCAGCGAGCGCAAGCCGGGTTAGCCACTAGCCAGAATCAACAAAAGGCCCGGCGGGAGTCCGTCGGGCCTTTTTCTATGGCGTTGCGCGGTAACGAGTTTCGGCCTCGGTCATGTAATCGCGGGTGATCGGCAGGGTGCGGCGGTCGCGGACGTATTGGATCTGGTAATTGCAGCCGGCCCCGTTCTCGAACATCACGATCCCGCCGCTCAAGTAGAATTCCCACATGCGGAAAAAACGCGGGTCGTACATCGCCTCGATTTTTGCGCGCGCCTTGATCGTTCGCTCGAGCCAGTGGCGCAGCGTGTAAGCGTAATGCAGCCGGAGGATCTCGACGTCGCTGGGGATCAGCCGCGCCTTGGCACTGGCCGACCACATCTGCGCCAGCGACGGCAAATGGTGGCCTGGGAAAATATACTTGTCGGTGAAAGGATCGGGCGCGGCGTTGGCCGAGCCGAGCCGGCCGATGGTGTGCAGCAGCATCACTCCGTCGGGCCTCAGCAACTCGCTGCACTGGGCGTAAAATTCGTCATAATGGGCGAGGCCGACGTGCTCGAACATGCCGATCGAGACGATCCGGTCGAACTGCCCGTCGAGGTCGCGATAGTCGACCAGCTCGAAGCGGACATGCTCGGAAACGCCGGCGTCCTTGGCTCGCTTCCGAGCGACTTCGAGCTGGGCTTTGGACAGCGTCACCCCGAGCACATCGACCTTGGCGACGCGATGCAGATAGAGCGCGGTGCCGCCCCAGCCGCAACCGATGTCGAGCACGCGCTGGCCGGGCTTCAGGTCGAGCTTGGCGGCGATATGCGCTTTCTTGTCGGCCTGCGCTTGCTCCAGGCTGTTCTTGGGATCGGTGAAGTAAGCGCAGCTGTACTGGAGGTCGTCATCGAGGAAGAGTTCGTAGAGTGCGTTGCCGACGTCGTAGTGGTGGGCGACATTGCTCCGAGAGCTCTCCGGGCGGTTACGGCGCCAGATCGCCTTGAGCGTGGCCAGCTTCTTCTTGCCGAGCAGCTTGCGGCCCTTGCTGCCGTCCTCCCAGCGGTTGGCGCCGGTGACCAGCTCGAGGAGGTCGAGGATCGTCCCGTCCTCGACCGTCAGCCGCTCGTCCATATAGGCTTCGCCAATGCCAAGCCGCGGATTTCGCGCCACTTCGAACATCACTTTGCGGTCTTTGACGCGGATCGTCAGTGCCTTGCCCCCGCCGGGCCCATAGATCGCGCGGTGGCCGTCGGGCGTGACGATGGTGATGCTGCCGCGCTTGAGCAGCTTGCCGATCAAACTGCCGATCAATGCCATTCGCTCAAACCTCTTGAGTGCGCCGTTGGCGTTCCGAAGCGGTCTTCAATTGGCCGCAGGCGGCGTCGATATCACGGCCGCGCGGGGTTCGCACCGGGGCCGAAATCCCGGCTTCGAAGATGATGTTCGAAAATGAACGAATGCGGTCGGGCGCTGAGCATTCGTACGGCGCGCCCGGCCACGGGTTGAACGGGATCAGATTGACCTTGGCCGGCAGGTCATATTTGCGGATCAGCCGGACCAGCTCGCGGGCGTCCTCGTCGCTGTCATTCTTGTCCTTGAGCATCACATATTCAAAGGTGATGCGGCGCGCGTTGTTGGCGCCGGGATAAACCGCGCACGCCTCGAGCAATTGCTCGATTCCATATTTGCGATTGAGCGGCACGATTTCGTCGCGGACCGCTTTGTTGGTGGCGTGCAGCGAGACCGCGAGATTGACGCCAATTTCGGCGCCGGCGCGGGCCATCATCGGCACCACGCCGCTGGTCGATAGCGTGATCCGGCGCTTGGACAGGCCGAGCCCGTCGCCGTCCATGACGATCTTCAGCGCATCGCGGACATTGTCGAAATTATAGAGCGGCTCGCCCATCCCCATCATGACGATATTGGTCAGCATCCGCCCCTCGGGCTGGGATGGCCACTCACCGAGCGAATCGCGCGCCAGCATCACCTGGCCGACGATTTCCGACGGGTCGAGATTGCGCACCAGCCGCATCGTCCCAGTGTGGCAAAAGGTGCAGTTCAAAGTGCAGCCGACCTGGCTCGATACGCACAATGTGCCGCGGTCGGCGTCGGGGATGAAGACCATCTCATAATCATTGCCGTCGTGGGTCCGAAGCAGCCATTTGCGAGTCCCGTCGGACGACACTTGCGCCTCGACCACCTCGGGCCGCGAGATGATGAAGCGTGTCGCAAACCACGGCTGCTGGACATTGGCGACGTCGGTCATGGCGGTAAAGTCGGTGACGCCGCGATTGTAGATCCAGTGCCATAGCTGCTTGGCGCGAAGCTTGGCCTGTTTGGCTTCCAGTCCTTGCGCTTCGAGAGCCAGGCGGATCGCGTCCCGCGACAGCCCGATGAGCTCGATGCGGCCGTCGGCGCGGCTCGGCGCGGCGCGCGCGACGGGCACGGGATCGATCAGGCCGGGGATCGGCATCAGAGCGGTGGCGATGGTCATGGCGAGCCGCCCATCTAGGGAAGTTCGCTAGATTTTGCCAGCGCAGCCGGCGGCGGCGGCATCGATCGCCGTCGGTGCGCCGGCGAGCAGGTAGCGGTCGGCAAACCGCCGCCCGCCGCCGTCGCGGGCTTCGATCCGCATCGATGTGGCGGCGCGGACCGCGTCGATGATGGCCGCTTCCTGCAACGGCCCGCGGCTCCACGCCCAGTCGCCGCGCGGGACGAGCAGGAACGGCCGCTCGCCAATGGTAACGATGACGCTCGAACCGGCACGCGGGACGCGGCTCAGGCGGACATGGAACTGTCCGCGCAACGAGGGTGCCGTGCCGAAGCTGAAGCCGGCGCGCGCGGCGGGCTGGCGCCGGGCGGCGGGCAGCAACGGGCGCGCTCCCGCTTCGCATCGATCGCCGAATTTGAGCGCCGTCCAGCTCCCTTGCGCGGCAAGGGTTTGCGCCGGAGAGGCCCGCGCGGCCGGCGCAGCCGACGCCAGGCCCAAGCCCAAGGCCACCATCGCCAATACCGCCGCGCGAGATTCCATCGATCATTGATAGCGCAAGGCGGTGCCCCGTCCAGCAGCGCCGGTTGGGACGGGCTGGACTTACCTTCGCCCTCGGCTAGCTTTGCCCTGCCGAATCGCCCGATGCGGGGGCGAAGAATGGACCGAATCGAGTATATTGTGACCGAGCTTCAAGGCCGGTGGTTCGTCCTGCTGCAAGGGCAGCGGCACGGTCCCTATGGCAGCCAAAGCGCCGCGATCGAAGATGCCATCAGGGGCGCCCAAAGCGTTCCCGATTCGCAGGTGCTCGTGCAGACGCCGGATGATCAACAGCGAGCGGAATGGACTTACGGCATCGACCCCGACCGCTACCCGCCACGCGATTAGGACCAGGTTCGGACCGGGAATCATTCATTACGGTGCCATCTTGTTTATTAACCTGCGTTATGCGATCAAGGTTTGCTCGGTAGTTAATACGCAGCCTTTGGAGGCAAGCGCTGATGAACCGAGACCTGCCTGCCAATTCGGGGCCCGCCGCGTCGCACTAGCGGCGCGCGCTCGCCATGGACTGGGCCGAATTCCTGACGCGGGTCGCGGCCGAGCTGGCGCTCTTCGCCGGCATCGGTTTCCTGATTTTCGCGGCCAACGACCTTGCCGTCGACATCATCTATTTCGCGCGCCGCATGTGGCGTTCCGCGGCCGTCTACAGCCGCTTCCCGCGGGCCTTCGCCAGCGACATGGCCTCACCGGGCGCACCAGGCTTCATCGCTATCCTCGTTCCCGCCTGGGACGAAGCCGCGGTCATCGCCTCGATGCTGCGCGCGACCCTCAAGCGCATCGAGCATCCGAACTACCGGATCTTCGTCAGTTTTTTACCGCAACGACCCGGCGACCGCCGCCGCCATCGCCAGCGTCGCCGATGGTCGGATCGAGCCGGTTCAGGTCGAGGCCGATGGCCCGACAACCAAGGCCGATTGCCTCAATCGCCTTCATCAGGCGCTGATCGCCTATGAACTGGCGACTGGGCGGGCCGCCAAAGCGGTCGTGCTCCACGACGCCGAGGACGTCGTCCATCCGCTCGAACTCGCGCTGTTCGATCGGCTGATCGACCGTGCCGGCGTCATCCAGCTTCCCGTCTTGCCGCTGATCGACCGCGGCTCGCAGTGGATCAGCGGTCATTATTGCGACGAGTTCGCCGAGGCCCACGCCAAGGAGATGGT
>JBDSBX010000198.1:0-7087 GCA_039921365.1 Sphingomicrobium sp.
GCTCAAGCTTGACCTTGCGGTCGTCGAGCAATTGCTGAAGCCGCGCTACCTGGATGTTGACGATCGGGCCCATATGGGCTGCCGACAGGCGGTGGAACAGGATGATCTCGTCCAGCCGGTTGAGGAATTCGGGCCGGAAATGACCGCGGACCACCTCCATTACCTGCGGCTCGACCTTCTCGACCGGTTCATCCTCCCCGAGCGAAGCAAGATATTGCGATCCCAGGTTGGAGGTCAGGATGATGATCGTATTGGTGAAATCGACCGTCCGGCCCTGGCCGTCAGTCAGGCGGCCGTCGTCGAGCACTTGCAGCAGCACGTTGAACACGTCGCCGTGGGCTTTTTCGACTTCGTCGAACAAAACTACCTGATAAGGCCGCCGCCGCACCGCTTCGGTCAGGACGCCGCCTTCCTCATAGCCGACATAGCCCGGCGGAGCGCCGATCAGCCGCGCAACCGCATGCTTTTCCATAAACTCCGACATGTCGATGCGGACCATCGCGTCCGGTGCGTCGAACAGGAATTCGGCCAGGGCCTTGGTGAGCTCGGTCTTGCCGACTCCGGTCGGGCCAAGGAACAGGAACGATCCCAGCGGCCGGTTGGGGTCCTGCAGCCCGGCCCGGGCGCGGCGCACCGCCGTGGCGACCGCCTTGACCGCTTCGGCCTGGCCGATCACCCGCGCCCCGATCGCTACTTCCATCTGCAGCAGTTTCTCGCGCTCGCCCTCCAGCATCCGCTCGACCGGAATCCCGGTCCAGCGCGCGACCACGCCGGCGATGTCCTGGTCGGTCACTTCCTCGCGCAACATCGCGCCCATGGTCTGCTGGGCGGCGTCGGACAGTTGCTTTTCCAGCTCGGGGATGCGCCCGTACTGGAGCTCGCCGGCCTTAGCCAGATCGCCAGTCCGCTGCGCCTGATCGAGCTCGATCCGCGCCGCGTCGAGCTGCTCCTTGATCTTGGCCTCGCCGGCAATCTTGTCCTTTTCGGCCTGCCAGCGCCCGGTCAGCTCAGCCGATTGCTGCTCGAGGTTGGCAAGCTCCTCCTCGAGCTTTGCCAGCCGGTCCTTCGACGCCTTGTCGGGCTCCTTCTTGAGCGCCTCGCGCTCGATCTTCAGCTGGATGATGCGCCGGTCCAGATTCTCGATCTCCTCTGGTTTGGACTCGACCTCCATGCGGATGCGGCTGGCGGCTTCGTCCATCAGGTCGATCGCCTTGTCGGGCAGGAAGCGGTCGGCGATGTAGCGGTTCGACAGGGTCGCCGCGGCGACGATCGCGGCATCGGTGATCCGCACGCCGTGATGGAGCTCGTACTTCTCCTTGAGGCCGCGCAGAATCGAAATGGTGTCGGGAACCGTCGGTTCGCCGATGAACACCGGCTGGAAGCGCCGCTCCAGTGCCGCGTCCTTTTCGACATGCTTGCGATATTCGTCGAGCGTCGTCGCGCCGATGCAGTGTAGCTCCCCTCGGGCGAGCGCTGGCTTGAGCAAATTCGACGCGTCCATCGCGCCTTCGCCTTTGCCCGCCCCGACCAAGGTGTGCATCTCGTCGATGAACAATATGACTTCGCCCGCCGCTTGCTTGACCTCGTCGAGCACGCCTTTCAGCCGCTCTTCGAACTCGCCGCGATATTTCGCGCCGGCAATTAGCGAGCCCATGTCGAGGCTGAGCAGGCGCCGATCCTTGATGCCGTCGGGCACGTCGCCGTTGGCGATCCGCAGCGCGAGTCCCTCGGCGATCGCCGTCTTGCCGACCCCCGGTTCGCCGATCAGCACCGGGTTGTTCTTGGTGCGGCGGGCCAGCACCTGAATGGTGCGGCGGATTTCCTCGTCGCGGCCGATCACTGGGTCAAGCTTACCATCACGCGCGGCCTGGGTGAGGTCGCGCGAAAACCGCTTGAGCGCATCGTAGCGGTCCTCGGACGATTGCGTATCGGCGGTGCGGCCACCACGCAATTTCTCGATCGCGGCGTTCAATCCCTGTGGATCGGCCCCCGCCGTCGCCAGCGCTTTGCCGACGTCGCTGCTCTTAGCCAGCGCCATCGCCAGCAAAATCCGCTCGACCGTGACATAGCTGTCCCCGGCCTTTTTCGCGACCTGCTCGGCCTGATCGAGGACGCGCATCGTGTCGCCTTCGAGCGCTGGAGCCGAAGTGGCGCCGCTGCCGGTCACAGCCGGCACCTTGGCAACCAGTTCATCGGCTTCGCGCTGTGCCGTCTTCGGGTCGCCCCCGGCCGCCTGGATGAGCCCCGCCGCCATCCCCTGCTCGTCGTCCAGCAGCGCCTTCAGCAAATGCGCCGGGGCGATGCGCTGGTGATGCTCGCGCACCGCAATGGTTTGCGCAGCTTGGAGAAACCCCCGCGCGCGCTCCGTCAGTCGTTCCAGATCCATCCAGTTCACCCCTCGGTTGGCGGCGATATTGGGTCGCACGCCACCAGCGCAAGGGGAATGCGGCGGCTACGGCTTGGGTGTGGGCGCCAGCGGATCGATCGGGGGCGTTATCACCAGGGGCTGCACCGGCTCCTGTGCCGGCGGCTGTGTCGGCGGATGCATCGGAGCCTGGACCGGCGGCTGATAAACCGTCCCATAGTCGTCCGCGTGGATGATCGGCGGACAGGTTTCCGAGCCGCCATCGGCCCCCCAGCGCCGGAATTTTGTCGTGTCGACGTGGAACCGAAGGAATGCGTAGAAACCGAGCCCGACTCCATAGGGCTGACCGCGCCGGGCGTGCACGGCGCACAATGTCCGCATCAATGCTTCGCGCGTGGTGGGCCGCAACGGCACCATGTCGATCGCCGAATAATGCTTGTGGGCGCTTTCCGGCGCGCCCCCGGCGCAGGCGTTGAGCGCCGGATTGCGATAGGCGGACACTGGCTCGACCGGCCCGACCGCCGGGATCACATAGTCGCGGACGTACCGCAAAGTCTGGACCAGATTCGGCCATTCGGACACTGGCGGCATCTCATACGGCTGGGCGCCGCAGCGTTGCCATGACGAGGCCGTGCGTAACAGCTGCCACGTCGGCAAAATGCCGCCGACACCATAAGTGGTCAGATAATTGTTGAAGCTAGTGACCGCGAAGGCGTGCGCCGGCGTGGCCATGTACCAGTTGCGATAGCCGGGCTCGTCTTGTCCCGCGGTAATGTAAGCGGAGGCGGGCCCCCAAGCGGGCGTCAACATGGGCTGAGCAGTAAACGCGGCAGTCGCGATGGCGGCGGCGAGCAACATGGCGCGACCATAATGGCCAGGCACGGCTTGAAAAGCGCTGAACGAGCGGCGCGGCTTGAAAAGCGCCGAACGGACTCCCACTGTCGGCCAATGCAAAACCCAATCCAGGTCGACCTCCCGCACAAGCTGGGCCGCGAAGAGGCCCGGCGCCGCATCGCCAACAACATCCATCATCTGAAGGACCACATTCCGGGCGGCACTTCGCACGTCGATTCCAGTTGGAGCGGCGACGACCTCAACCTCGCCATCTCCGCGCTCGGCCAGGCGGTCGAGGCGAAAATTGGCGTCGAGGAGACCAAGGTCCACGTCGAAGTGATGCTGCCCGGCATGCTGGCGATGTTCGCCGGCCCGATCCAGGCGATGCTGCAGAAGAAAGGCAATGTCCTCCTCGAGGACCACCGCGACTAACCGTCACCCCAGCGAAAGCTGGGGTCTCGGAGCGCATTCTCGCGGAGATGCCAGCCTGCGCTGGCATGACGATGAAGGCCCCGCTAGCATCGCGCGACATTGAGCGGGGATCAGGAATGCGGCATTTCGCGGTGGTCGGGTCTGGGCCGGCGGGCTTTTACACCGCCGAGGCGTTGGCCAAAGCCTACGGCGAGCATGCAAGAATCGACATTCTCGACCGCTATCCGGTGCCGTACGGATTGATCCGCTTCGGCGTCGCGCCCGACCACCAGTCGCTGAAGGCGGTCGCCAAGCGCTACGACAAGGTCGCCGAAACCGAGACCGTCGGCTTCATCGGCAATGTCTGCGTCGGCGCGGACGTTTCGGTCGACGAACTGCTCGATCTCTATGACGCGGTGATCCTCGCCATCGGCGCCCCGCACGACCGCAAGCTCGGCATCCCCGGCGAGGATTTGCCCGGAGTGATCGGCTCGGCCGAGTTCGTCGGCTGGTACAATGGCCACCCCGAATTCGCCGACCTCGATCCGCCACTCGACGGAACCCACGCGGCGGTCATCGGCAATGGCAATGTCGCGCTCGATTGCGCGCGAATCCTGTCGAAGACCAGCGACGAATTCCTCGGCTCGGACATCGTCGGCCACGCGCTCGACGCGCTCGACCGGTCGGCGATCAAGACCATAACCATCCTCGGCCGTCGCGGCCCGCACCAGATCGCGATGACCCCCAAGGAATTGGGTGAGCTGGGCCATTTGGAAGCGGCGCTGCCGATCGTCGACCTCAAGGATTTTCCGCCCGTAGAGGCGGATGCGGGGCTCGAGCCGGGCCAACGCAAATCGGTCACGATCCTGCGCGAATTCAACGACATCCGCGCCAACCGATCCAAGTCGATGGTCTTCGATTTCTTCGCCAAGCCGCTCGCTATCGAGGGCTATGGCCGCGCCGAGCGGCTGATCGTCGAGCGCACCGAACTGGACGAGACAGGCGGCGCGCGCGGCACCGGCGAGACTTACGAAGTCCCTGCCTCGCTGGTCGTGAGTTGTATTGGCTACTCGACCCCCCCGATCGCCGGCGTCCCCCATGACGATCGCGGCGGCAAATTTAGCAACGAGGGCGGCCGCATTGCAGACCGGCTGTACGCCGTCGGCTGGGCGCGTCGCGGCCCGACGGGCACCATCGGCACCAATCGCCCCGACGGTTATGAGGTGGCCGAAGCCATCGCCGCCGCGCTACCGCCGGGCGGCGGGGGCGATCGCGCCGGCGGCAAAGGCCTCAAGCAACTGCTCGACGAGCGCGGTTTCAAGACCAGCGATTTCACCGACTGGCGCCGGATCGAGGCCGCCGAGGAAGCCGCCGCCCGCGCCGGCAGCCCGCGCGAGAAGATGGTCCGCGTCGAGGAATGGCTGCGCACGCTGGGGCACTGATCGACCCGTGCGCTTCCCTTGCGCATCGCTGGGGTCGCGGCTACCAAGCCCGCGCCTTGACCCCCGTGGCGTACGCCCGGTGGTCGGTCGGGGAGTAGCTCAGCCTGGTAGAGCACTGTCTTCGGGAGGCAGGGGCCGGAGGTTCGAATCCTCTCTCCCCGACCAACTTTTCCGCCATTTTCTAAATCTCATGCTCCCGCCTCGTCCGACGAATGGCCGACGAACTCTCTTTGTTCTCTCTCTTTTGCGACGGAACAGGAGGCTCCCGCCCCGGCGTCAACCATTCCCAGTATCCCTGCTGTCGTCTGTACGGGGACGGCAACGGGATGAGCTTTTCCGAATGGCAGCCCCGGTATTCGGAGCACGGGATTCCAATCTTCCCCGTCCACGAAAAACGCCCAACAGTGCGCGGCTATCTAAAAGCTGGGCTTCAAGCATCGGCGCAGTTCGCCACCAAGTTTCCTACTGCGCAAGCATTCGGCCTTGCGTGCCGCAGGAGCCGCATCAAAGTACTTGATGTGGATGCTCCCGACGAGCGCCTCCTCGCCGACGCCATGAGCGAGGTCGGTCCAACTCCGTTTGTCGTAAGGAGTGGCTCGGGGAATTACCAGGCTTGGTACAGGCACAATGGCGAGAGCCGCCAAGTGCGCCCCGATCCTTCCCAACCAATCGACATTTTGGGCGACGGCTTCGTGGTTGTTCCTCCATCACGCGGCGCAAAAGGCTCCTACACTATCGTGGCAGGAAATCTCGATGACCTAGCCGATCTACCGTCGATGCGCCGCCCAAGCAGTGCCGCGCCTGAGATCCAGCATACTAACGAACTGGTGCAGCCCGGCCACCGCAACGAGACCTTGTGGAGGCTGTGCATGCTTCGGGCGCGCGAGTGCAGGGGCATTTCAGAACTGATGGAGGTGGCGATGGCATACAATGCGAATGGGCTTTACGAGCCGCTTCCCGATGACGAGGTGCTCAAGGTCGTCGCAAGCGCTTGGGCGAAGGAGCTTTCGGGAAATAACTGGTTCGGACACGGCGGACGCGTCGTCGTCGACGCTTCACAAATTGATGGTCTGCTGAACAACGATCCGGACGCGTTCGTGCTGCTCACCGTTCTGCATAGGCACCACTGGGGCCGCGATTTCGTGGTCGCGAATGCAATGGCTAAGATCATGCCAGGCGGGGGATGGAGGCGGCATCGCCTTGCGTCGGCTCGGCGCCACCTGATTGAGGCAGGTGAGATCGAAGAGATCAGTTCCGCGAGCCGCCACGGCGGACCTGCTCGCTACAGGTTCATGGGTGGGCAGAAATGAACACCAATAAGAAACTTACACCCCCCCTCTTTGCCCTACTAGACTACGCGACGGCAAAATCGCGGCTTGCGTTTCTTTCGCAGGAGGGGTGATCCCAAACTGTAACTTGGGCGGAGAAGGACACCGGCGCTTATCCTCTAGCTTCATAAATCGTAACATCAGCGGAGCTTTGGCGATTGAACCTCATTGATCTTCCCGCTCCACTACGCCGCTTTCGGAAGGCTTCCCAGAAGCCCGGGATGCCCGCGAACCTTGAGGCTCAGGCTGGGAGTGCACGGAAACGGCACAAGAAGCGTCATGCAAACCCCGGCGTCGCGATTGAAGTCGAGAAGGTGACTGATCGCGGCTACAGTCTAGCTTCGCCCCACAGCGACACCGAAGCCTGGCAGGCCATGGTCTGCGATGCGCTCGGAACGCGATCCGAAGCAACTGCTCTCACCTTCCTCTATCAGCTGACCGAACTGTGCCAGCGGATCTGGCACTCCAACGGCGAAGCGGGGGAGGGAGAGTGGGTCCCTGACGAGTGCGAGCTTAACATGATTCTGAACATGGTCTCTGGCATCAAGCCTAAGAACGAGATGCAGGCCGCGCTCGCTGCTCAGATGGTTGCCGTCCACATGATGACCATGAAAGTCGCAGAGCGGTGCCTGCGAGTTTATGGTTGCGCCGATCCGCACCTAGCGGCCGCAGCCAGCAAGCTCGCGCGCACCTTCGCCATCCAAACT
>JBDSBX010000199.1:0-4308 GCA_039921365.1 Sphingomicrobium sp.
TCGGTCGATTTCGTGGCCCGGCTGATGAGCCCGTATGGGCGGACTGCAACGGCATTCGCGCCGGCGTTGCCGACGCGCTGTTTGACCGTGAACAAATAATTGTCGTCGACCGAGATGGTCTGGTCGAACTGCTGTCCGCCCGGGCTGGTCCAGCTCAGCGTCACCGGCCTGCCTGGGGTCAGAACGAGAGCACTTGCATGCCACACGGTGTCGGGTCCTGGGGCCTGGATGCCCTCGCCGGTCCAGCCGAAGCTAGCGAAATAGCCACCGGGCGCGCCAGCGGGCGACAGCAGCCGCACCGGCTTCGAGCTTTTGTCGATCGTCTGCCGCTCGCGCAGCAAGACAAGGTCATCGATCCGGGCGCCGGTGAGGTTGATCGAGCCCTGCAGGCTCGGCGTCTCGATCCGCACGCGCGGGCCAGCGGCAAGCATGGTCGCGCGGCTCTTGAGCGCCTGCGGGCGGTCGGCGACGATATCGGCGGGTTGCGTGATGGGCTTGGCCTTGCCGTCCTCAACCTGGACCGTCTGCGGACCAGCGGTCGGCAGCAAACGATCGGACACCAGGCTCCAGCCGAGCAGGACCAGCGCACTCAGCACGACGGCGAGGATCATGTTCTTACTGTCGTTCAATTCAAAAACCTCGTCATGGAAGCGGCCTTGTCATGGCACAGGATCGGCGCCCTGGCCGCCCCAGGGGTGGCAACGCAGGATGCGTTTGAAGGCCAGCCAGCTGCCTCGCGCTGCGCCATAGCGCTGAAGCGCGGTAATCGCATAGGCCGAGCAGCTTGGCTGGTAACGGCAGCTCGGCGGGAGGACCTTGGACGGGCCCTGTTGCCAGCCGCGGGCAACCCAGATGAGGGCGCGGGCGATCATCGCGCGAGCTTGGCCAAAGCGCGGGACAGTTCATCGCGCAAGGTTGCGAAGGGGCGCTCGATGCCGCCGGAGCGGCCAATCAGCACATGATCGGCGCCGGCAAAACCGCTCGCCGGCAGGATTTCCCGGGCGAGGGCACGCAGACGCCGTTTCATCCGGTTGCGGACGCCCGCTCCGCCGATCTTCTTGGTCACGGTGAAACCGACGCGAATGGCTTGGTCGCCATCGGCCCGGTCGCGAACGAGGACGACAATGCCGGGGCTGGACGCGCGCCGGCCGCTATTCGCCGCGAGAAAATCGGCGCGTTTACGAAGGGTGATTAGGCGCTGAGCTTCTTGCGGCCGCGAGCCCGCCGAGCCGCGAGGATCTTGCGGCCTCCGACCGTCGCGCTGCGATGACGAAAGCCGTGACGGCGCGCGCGGACTAGATTGCTCGGCTGGAAGGTGCGCTTCATCGCTCATGCCCTAGAAATTCAAAGTGAAAGGTAATTCAATGAAAAAAGGCCGCCGAGTAGGCAGCCGCTGTTGGATGCGCCGATAGTAGAGACGGCTCGCCAAGTCAATTCGCAGCGTCTCGCGAAGTCAAATGTCGGTGCCCCTCAGAGAGGCGTCGATTTGCTCCTGCTCGGCCTTGCGCAAGGCTTCGCGCCGTTGCGCGCTGCCTCGCCTCAGGCCCCAATCGGCCCAGCGGCCGATCTTGGGCTGCTGGCGCTTGAACCGGACGTAGCGCCGCTTGGCCCACATGCTGGTCTTCAGGACCATGGCGAGACCTGGCACAATAAAGAATATCCCGCCTGGGCCCGGCAACGGCGTCACCATAATGCCGACGATGATCAGGATGATGCCAGCAACGAAGATTCCCCACTCGACGACGGGGTGGTCGATAAACCTCAGCCATTGGTCACGAGTAATCACGTTTGCGCATGTGGTTGGCGCGGTGCGTTGATGCAAGGCGCTTGTGGATAGCGGTGGGTTAGGGGTAGCGCAGCCGGGCCAAATGAGGGGGTCGAGGCGTTGAGCTACCGGCGCCAGGCGCCGAGGAACTAGTCAGTCGGACGACTTGTCCGCGGTACCGCCCTTGCGCCAGACTTGCGTTTCGGCCTTTTCGATCGCCTTGAGAGCGTCATCAAAGCCAGCATTGTCTTCGATCGGGTAAGCGTGGTCGAGAGACGGGTTCAGCGCGGCGGCCTAGCCGCGCGTCTGCCAGCGACCGACGATCTTTTGTTCGCGATCGGGCACGCGAGTCATCTCACGCGGCTTCCGGGACAGTTAATTCGGGGATGATGCTGATCGCGTGCTTGAACGGCAGGCTGTAGATGATCGTGCCGCTTTCATCCTCGGCATCGATGCGGAAACGGAAGTCGAGGACGCCGTCGCGGATGTCGCCAGTCATCAGGTCGCGGGCGGCCACGAGTACGGCCTTTCGAAACGCCTCGACGGTGGGGTATTCGAGGCCTTCGGGGTCGAGGATTTGCTCCGTGCCATCGCGCAAATGCATATATTAGCGAGCCATCGGCCGCTCCTCGGATTCAGGCGGGAGCGCGTGTCTGTCAGCCGCCGAGGCTCAAAGCCCTGCTCGGCGATGATCGATGCATATCAGCAACGGGCCGCTGAATCTATGTTTGTTCGGAGGCGATTGGGCGGAACGCTCCCCGTGAGGCATTGCCCGGGCGTGTCTCCGCCGCTAGCTAGGCGCCGCGAGTCCCTTTGTGGGCCCCTGTGGCGGAATGGTAGACGCGCACGACTCAAAATCGAGTTCTTAACCGGAGTGTCCGTTCGAGTCGGACCAGGGGCACCATTATTCCGGGATCTTGAGGCCACGCTGCACGGCGGGCCGGGCGAGGGCGCGATCCAACCACGCGCCGACGTTGCCGAAATCTTCGAAGCCGACCAGTTCACGCGCCTCGTAATAGCCGATCAGGTTGCGAACCCAACCGATCAGCGAGATGTCGGCAATGGAATAGTCGCCGATCACCCACTCGCGCCCTTCGAGTTGCCGATCGAGCACGGCGAGCAGGCGCTTGCACTCGTCGACGTAGCGCTGGAGCGGCCGGGGGTCCTCGATTGCCTTGCCGCCGAAGCGGTGGAAATAGCCGATCTGACCGAACATCGGTCCGACGCCGCCGACTTGCCAAAACAGCCACTGGATTGCTTCCCACCGCTGAGCGGCATCGCTGGGCAACAGTTGTCCGGTTTTTTCGGCGAGGTAGAGCAGAATCGCGCCGCTCTCGAATAACGCTAGGGGTTGGCCACCGGGCCCCGAGGGGTCGATGATCACCGGGATCTTGCCGTATGGGTTGAGGGCAAGATACTCTGCGCTTCTTGTGCCGTCTTCGCCGAACGGGATGCGGTGTGCCTCGTAGGGCAGGCCAGTCTCCTTGAGGAAGATCGAAATCTTGACCCCGTTCGGACTGGGCACCGAGTAGAGCTGTAGCCGATCGGGATAAGACGCCGGCCAGCGGCGGCTGACTGGGAAATCGGACAGGTCTGTCATCACTTGCTCCGGAGCTCGCATGAGGAGGCGGCCTAACCACCGCCGCCAAGTGCAGCAAGCCGCTTGCGTGCGGCGCGACGGCAGATATGGTGCCGGCCATGAACGCTCCGACCAGCAAGCGAACGGGCCCTGAACAGGGCACGCCCGGCGGCGAGGGGCAACCGCAACTGCTCGAGGGCGACACTACCAAGCGCGACCGGCTGCTGGCCTCGCTAACCCTGCTCGGCGGGGTTGGATTGATCATCGCTTTGCCATTCGCGCTCCGCGCCGGCGCAGAGTTTTTCCTGCCGGTAACGGCGGCGCTGGTGATTGCGATCGCGCTGGTGCCAATGCTCGAATGGTTCGAGCGGCGCGGCGTGCCGTCGCGAATTTCGGCGGCGCTGTGCGTGGTGATTTTCCTGATGGTGGCGATTTTCGCGATTGGCTCGATCGTGCTCCCGGCAATTGATTGGGTGGCGCTGGTACCCGAGCGCCTGCCCAAGATCCGCGCCACGCTCGACCCGGTGCTCGACCTCTACAAGTCGTTCGATAAGTTCATGGAGCGGATCCTTTCGCAGGTCGTGATCACGCCGGAGACCACGCGCACGGTGCGGATCGAGACCCCTAACTCGCTGTCAGGGCTGCTCGCCACGTCAGCGCCGCACATCCTCATTCAATTGTTCTTCGCGCTGCTGGTGATCTTCTTCTTCCTCGCCGGCTGGACCGCGATGCGCAAGCAGACGATCGTTAGCCGCGGCAGCTTCGAAGGCGCACTGACCACCGCCCGCGTGATCCAGCAGGTAGTTGATGCGACTTCGACGTACATCGGCACGATTACCGTCATCAACGTCACGCTCGGGGCGCTCACCGCGCTCATCCTGTGGCAGCTCGGGATGGATTCGCCGATCATGTGGGGCGGCATCGTCGCGGTGCTCAACTACATCCCCTATCTGGGGCCGATCGC
>JBDSBX010000200.1:0-3746 GCA_039921365.1 Sphingomicrobium sp.
GGGCCAGTGGTTTCAGCATGGACTCGCTGCATGTGATCGCGGGCGTCGTGGCGCAGTTGGCGCTTGCTTTGCTGTTCAGGACCTCGGTGGCTCGGCCGCTGCCCTTGCTGTTGGTGCTGGCCCTCGAGCTCGTTAACGAGGCCAGTGACTTCCGTGTCGAACGCTGGCCACAACTCGGCATGCAGTTGGGCGAATCCGCCAACGACGTCATCCTGACGATGGCCTTGCCGTTGCTGATCTTCCTGACCGCCAGATATCGGCCGACGTTGCTTCGCTAGTCGCCGAACTGAATAGCCAGCGGACCGAGCGAGTCGTCGTGGGTCAGGTCGAGGTGGAGCGGGGTGACCGAGACGAAGCCGTCGGCGACTGCCTCGAGATCAGTCAGATGCCCTGGCGTCTCGACCATCGGCCCCAGGCCGAACCAATAATAATCGTAGCCGCGCGGATCGGTTCGCTGGACGATACGCAGCCGCCCGTAATCGCGAATTCCCTGGCGGCAGACGCGGATGCCTTTGACGTCATCGGCCGGGCCGGACGGGAAATTGACGTTAATCAGCGCGCCGGGCGGCGTCTCGAACACCAGCAACGGCGCCAACACGCGTTCGGCCCATTCTTCCGCCGCCGCGAACGGGACCGTGTCTCCCATACCCTCGCGCGAATAGGCCTGGCTCAAGGCGATCGAGCGCACCCCGGCCAGCGCGCCTTCCATCGCCGCCGAAACCGTGCCCGAGTAAGTGACGTCCTCGCCCAGGTTGGCGCCACGGTTAATGCCGGAGAGGATGACGTCAGGCGGCGAATCTTTCATCACGTGCGCCAGGGCCAGCATCACCGCGTCGGTCGGCGTACCCGTTACCGAAAAGCGCTGCTCTCCGTGGTGGCGTAATCGCACGGGCTCGGTCAGGGTCAGCGAATGGCCGGCGCCCGACTGTTCTTCGGACGGCGCGATAACCCAGATGTCGTCGGCAAGCCGGCGCGCGATTGTCTCCAGCAGCGCCAGGCCTCGGGCATTGATGCCGTCGTCGTTGGTCAGGAGGATGCGCATCGGCTCGCCGTATGGCGGTCGGCGGCCCAAGCCGCAACCAAGCCAGCCAATAGCCGGCCGAATGATTTATTGCGCCATATTGGCAACATCTTCCGCTTTTCTTCCAGTGACTTCGGTCAGTCCTTGTTAAGCGATTTCGGCTTAACTATAGGCCGCGTCGGGGATTACCGACTTACCCGGTGCATAAGTCTCGGGGAAGCTTAGTTAATCGCCTCCGGCTGCACCGGTGGCCCGGCCGCAGCTGGCGGCGGGGCGTGTGGCCTTCATCAACTTCGATGGGCCCGCGATTGGGGAGGTGATTATGGCGACCGCACTTGTCGACCTTTACGGCGGCGAACCGTTACCATTCGACCGGCTTATGCTGACCAAGGCCTATCGGCCGTCGGACCGCGAAGCCTTTATGTGCGACACGCAGCGCGCCTATTTCCTGCGCAAGCTCAAGACCTGGAAAGAAGCGATCATCGAAGAATCGCGGGCGACAATGGCGCAGCTCCAGGTCGATTCGATGCGCGAGCCTGACGTCGCCGACCGCGCGTCGAACGAAACCGACTGGTCGATCGAGCTTCGCACCCGCGACCGCCAGCGCAAGCTGATCGCCAAGAGCGACGGCCAGATTCGCCGGCTGTACGAAGGCGAATATGGCTATTGCGAAGTTTCGGGTGAGCCGATTTCGCTGGCCCGCCTCGAAGCGCGGCCAATCGCGAATATGACTCTGGAAGCGCAGGAGCGCCACGAGCGGGTCGAAAAGGTGTCCCGAGACGACTGAAGCGCGGCGGGAGGGGTCGCTAAAGCCCGAGCATCGCGTCCTTTAGTTTCAGCTTTTCTTTTTTCAGGCGATGCAGCAGATCCTCGTCTGGGTGCGGTCGGTGCTCTTCCTCATCGATGAGGGCGTGCAGCGCCGCATGCTTGGATGCCAGATCCTCGACAGGTGCCTTGTCCATCGGCCTTTTCCTTCCGGTTGCGAGTGACAGCCCGCCCAATAATCACGAATCGCGCGGTTTGTCTCGGCTGATTATTACCGTTTGGCGACAGGATCGCGCGGACTGGCCCGCCGGCGAGGTTGCGGCCGCCGGAATTTTTCATTCGCCGCGCGATTGAGCTACGGGGCGGCATGAATGACGATGAGACGGCCGCCCAGCAGATCGCCGCGCTGACAGCCGAGCATCGCCGGCTCGATGAGGACATTGGCGCCCTGATTGCCGAGGGCGCGGCCGACCAGCTTGAGATCGCGCGTCTGAAGAAGCGCAAGCTTCGCCTCAAGGACGAAATCGAGCGGATGCGCGACCGCAACGTCCCCGATCTTCTCGCCTGACCGCGTCCCGCGACGGGACGAAACGCGGTTAAATCGCACCTTCGCTCCATTCTCGATCGTTTCCAGCAGCGGTCATCGGTGGCATCTAGGGTCCCATGGACGAATCGGCAGACATCTATCGGCCCGAAGCGCGGATCACGCCGCGGCTCGTCGACTCATTCTACACCGAGGCAATGGTGCTCGCCGACGAGGCGAGGTCCTATTTCGACGATGCCGGTCGCTATGCGCGCCACGAACTCGACCCGTTCGCGCGGGTCGGCTTTGCCTGCGAGTCGCTCAAGGTCACCACCCGCATCATGCACATCGTCGCCTGGCTGCTGACCCAGCGGGCGATCGACAGTGGCGAAATTGCGGAGCGCCACGGCCGGCGGCCCGAGCGGCGCCTCGGACACGCCCAGGACAGCGACCCGGGAATCGTCGATCAACTGCCAGAGGCGGCGCAGCGGCTGATCCACGGTAGCGCCGATCTCTATGCCCGGGTCAAACGGCTCGACGACGGCACGATGTTCGAAGAACCCGCGCCGAGCCCGGCGCGCGCGCTGATGGGCCGGCTCGAGCGCGGCCTTGGTGGGCAGCCGCTCTAATCCGCGCTAGCATCGCCCAAACGATGCACAGTTTCACTTTCCATCCCGGACCCAGATTGCTCGCCGGAGCAGACCAAGCGACGTCACTCGCCGCTTTGCTGCCCGACGGCCCGTGCCTGTTCGTCACGGATCAGGAAATCGTTCGACTCGGCCTTCCGGACGTCTGTCGCGACGCGCTTGAAGCCGCCGGCAAACCGGTCGTGGTATTCGACGCGGTCGAAGCGGACCCGTCGCGCACGACGCTTGAGGCCGCAGTCGCCGCCGGGGAGGCCGCCGGCGTGCGCTCGGTCATCGGGTTTGGCGGCGGCAGTCCGATGGATGTCGCCAAACTTGCAGCTTATCTGCTCGGTTCGGGCGACGATCTCGACACCATCTGGGGCGTCGATGTCGCCAAGGGCCAGCGCTTACCACTGGCATTGGTCCCGACCACGGCGGGCACCGGTTCCGAAGCCACGCCGATTTCGGTCATCACCTGCGATGGCGGGGTCAAGCTGGCGGTCAACGCTCGGCCGCTGACCGCCGACTGGGCAGTGCTCGACGCGAGTCTGACGCTGGGCTTGCCGCGCCACGTGACGGCCGCCACCGGAATTGACGCAATCGTCCACGCAATCGAGGCCTTTACGTCGGCCCGGCTCAAGAACCCGCTGTCCGACGCGCTTGCCCGCGAGGCGCTGCGGCTGCTCAGCACCAATCTCATGACCGCGTGCAACCAGCCCGACGATCCCGAAGCGCGCTCGGCGATGCTGCTTGGTGCGCATCTCGCCGGCCTGGCGTTCGCCAACGCGCCGGTCGCCGGGGTTCACGCGCT
>JBDSBX010000201.1:0-2669 GCA_039921365.1 Sphingomicrobium sp.
AGTTGTCGGCGTAGGCCTGCAGCTTGAGCGTGACCGGACCGGCGGGGACGATGTGAAACGCCAGGCCATGGCGTTTGGCGTAGGTAATGGCGGCCGCTTTGGACGGGAAATTGATCCGGACCTGCGGCTTGGTGTCGCTTGAGCCGGCCCATCCGGTCAGCGGATCCGCCCGCAGCGCGTGGTCGCGCTCGAACTCTAACAACCAGCGCCCGGAATTGGCTTTGCCCGATTGAGTGGTTCTTCGGTCGAGCTCGGAGATGCGGGCAACGGTCATCACGTTGGACGTGGCAAAGGCAGCGCAGGGAATCAAGTGGGCCGAGGTTTACGCTTAGTTGCGTGCGTCAATAGGCGCGGGCAACGGCGAACTCGACCGCTTCGGTCAGCGCTGCCTTGGCCCTGCCGGCCGGAAACGCGCCGAGCGCGTCAATCGCCCGCCGTCCGTAATGCCGCGCCCGGTCAATAGTGTCGGACAGGGCCTCGCTCGATTGCATCAGTGCGGTCGCGCGGGCGAGGTCGTCGTCCGAAACTCGCTCGCCCGTGACCGCCGCTTCCCAGAACCCACGCTCGTCGCCAGATCCCCGGGCGTAGGCGAGGATCAGCGGCAGGGTCATCTTGCCATCGCGAAAGTCGTCGCCGACGCCCTTGCCCATAGTCGTCGCGTCCGAGGCGTAATCGATGACGTCGTCGATTAGCTGGAAGGCGATGCCGAGGTTGCGGCCGTAGCTATCAAGCGCGATTTCCGCTTCGTCGCTGGCTTCGGCAATCACCGGTGCGATCCGGCACGCGGCGGCGAACAAGGCGGCGGTCTTGGCGCCGATGATCTGGAGATACTGCTCCTCGCCCGTGTCGATCCGCCGCTGCGCGGTCAATTGCTCGACTTCGCCCTCGGCGATCACCGCCGACGCCTGGCTGAGGATCTTGAGGACCTTCAGGCTGCCGTCCTCGACCATCAGCTCAAAGGCGCGGCTGAACAGGAAATCACCGACCAGGACGCTGGCCGGATTGCCCCAGATAAGGTTGGCGGTTCGCTTGCCGCGCCGCGTGCCGGAGCCGTCGACGACATCATCGTGAAGCAGGGTCGCGGTGTGGATGAACTCGACCGCGGCAGCGAGCTTCTGGTGACGGCTGCCCGAATAACCGAGCAGATTGGTGCAGGCGAGCGTCAGCATCGGCCGCATCCGCTTGCCGCCGCCGGCAATTAAATGGCCGGCAAGTTCGGGGATCAGGCCGACGTTGCTTTGCATGCGCTCGAGGATGACGGCGTTGACGCCGTTCAAGTCGGCGGCGACGAGCGACAGCATCGCGTCGAGCGATGGCTCGCGTGTTGGATTCAGCGGATGAACGGTGGCGGTCACGGCGCCCGATCTAGCCTGTGAGCCAGTGTTTTCCTAGCCTGCGACCCCCTAGCCAGCCGGAAGCGTAAGCCGCGCCAGCAGGCCGCCGAGATCTTCGCTTTCTTCGAGAGTAACACGGCCGCCGTAAATCTCGGCGACATCGCGAACGATGGCGAGGCCGAGCCCCGTGCCTGGCTTGCCGGTGGTGTCCAGCCTGGCGCCGCGCGAGAAAAGTGAGCCGCGGTCGGCCGCTGGGATGCCCGGGCCATCGTCCTCGACCAGGATGTCGACCGTGCCGCCCTTCGGTTCGACCGTCACGAACACCCGGCCGCCGCCATATTTGGCGGCGTTCTCGACCAAATTGCCGAGCATCTCGTCAAGGTCCTGCCGCTCGACTCGCACCTGGGCGCGGCGGTCGCCGGCAATGTCGACCGTAACCTCCTCATACAGTCGGTCGAGCACCCGCTGCACCGCTTCGAGGCTTTCCCACACGACCACCCGGGCGTGGGCGGATGCCCGGCGGCCGATGGCGCGGGCCCGGGCGAGATGATGGTCGACTTGCCGGCGCATCACCAGTGCCTCGCGGCGGACAGTCGCGGAGAGATCGGGGGATTGCGCAGTGGCGGCGTTGGTGACCACGGTCAGCGGTGTCTTCAGGGCATGGGCGAGGTTGCCGGCATGGCGGCGCGCCTCTTCCGCTTGCGCTTCGCTATGGGTGAGGAGCTGGTTGATTTCCTCGGTCAGCGGCCGGATTTCGAACGGGAACGCCTGCGAAATGCGGGTTTTTTCGCCCGACCGGATCAGCGCGACCTCGCGGCGCACGCGGCGCAGCGGCCACAGTCCGTAGACGGTTTGCAGTCCGGAGAGGACCAGGAGGCCGGCGCCCAGCACGGCCAAGGACCAAATCAGGGTCGAGCGCAGTTCGCGTATCTGCTGGTCGATGATCTCGCGCGACTGGGCGACCTGAAAGCGCCAACGGACCTCGGAGCCGGGAAGGATCGCGTCGCGTTCGGCAATGCGCAGCGGCTCGCCGGCGAATTCCGGGCTATCGTAAGTGTGCACGGTCTTGTCGTTATGCCCGCTGGCGACGCGCAGGCGGCGGTCCCACAGTGAGCGCGACGGGAACGTATCGGCGCCGGCACCGCTGATTTGGAAATAAACACCGGAATAAGGTTCGATGAAGCGTTGGTCCGCCGGCGGCCGGTTGAAGCGGACTTCGCTGTCGGGCCCGATCTCGGAAGCCGCAATCATCGCGTTCAGGACATATTCGAGCTGGCTGTCGAAGTTGCGGACGATCGAGCTGGTCAGCACCCGGTCGAGGGCAAAACCGCCCAT
>JBDSBX010000202.1:0-3341 GCA_039921365.1 Sphingomicrobium sp.
AGCGTCGTCTGGGACCGCGCCACCGGCGAGCCGATCCACAACGCCATCGTCTGGCAAGACCGTCGGACCGCTGACCATTGCGCGCGCCTCCGCAATGACGGCGTCGAGCCGCTAATCCGGGCCAGGACGGGGCTCCTGCTCGACCCATATTTTTCCGCGACGAAGATCGCCTGGCTGCTTGATCATGTGCCTGGAGCCAGGGCTCGCGCGGAACGCGGTGAGCTGGCGTTTGGCACCATCGACAGCTTCCTACTGTGGCGGCTGACCGGCGGCGCCGTCCACTCGACCGACATCACCAATGCCAGCCGGACGATGCTGTACGACATCCACGCCCAGCACTGGGACGCCGAGCTGTGCCGGCTGTTTGGAATCCCTCAGGCCCTGCTTCCCGAAGTGAACGACAACAGCCATGTTTTCGGTGTTACCGCGCCGGGATTGCTCGAGCGGCAGATCCCGATCGCCGGGATGGCGGGCGACCAGCAGGCGGCGCTTTTCGGGCAGGCGTGTTTCGAACCCGGCATGGCGAAGGCAACTTTTGGGACCGGCGCCTTCATGCTTCTCAATACCGGCGAGGAAGCGGTCACATCAGAGCACCGGCTACTGACGACACCGGCCTATCGGCGGAGTGGCCACACCGCCTATGCGCTCGAGGGATCGATCTTTGTCGCCGGGGCCGCGATCCAGTGGCTGCGCGACGGTCTGAATATCATCGCGCGCGCGTCGGAAACCGACGGCTTGGCGACGAGCGTGCCGGACAACCACGGCGTGTACATGGTGCCCGCCTTCGTCGGCCTGGGCGCGCCTTATTGGGACCCGGATGCGCGCGGCGCGATCTTCGGCCTGACCCTGGGCACGGGCGCGGCGCACCTCGCCCGCGCCGCCCTCGAAGCCGTCGCTTACCAGAGCCATGATTTGGTCCAGGCCATGGTCGCCGACGGCAGCGTCCCGCCGGCAGCCATGCGCGTCGACGGCGCGATGACGGCCAACGCCTGGCTGTGTCAGTTTCTCGCCGACATTGCCGAGGTCCCGGTCGAACGGCCGGCCACTTTGGAGACCACGGCGTTGGGCGCCGCTTTCCATGCCGGACTGGCGACGGGCGTCTGGCCGGACCTCGAAGCGCTGTCTCGCACCTGGGTGCCAGACCGGCGCTTCGAGCCGAGAATGGCTGCTGGTCGCCGGCAAGCCCTCCTCGCCGGCTGGGAAAGCGCGGTGGGAAGGACGATTACGCAGCCGGGCGCTACCTGAGCTTGCTGATCTTGAGCTTGTCCGCTTTTGCCCGGACCTGGACCGATTCCTCGCTGCGGGTCAGCGCATTGGCGATGGCGCGCAACGACATGCCCTTGTGCGCGAGCTGGTGGAGCTTCTGGATCTCGTCCTGGCGCCACGGCTGGCGGTGACGTTCGAAGCGTTCGGTCATGCCTGTACTCCCCTGGCCCCAGCTGGCGTCGAGCGCCTGTCCTGCTAAACCCGCCGATGATGCCGGAAACCCAGAACCACCTCTACCTCGTCGACGGGTCGAGCTACATCTTTCGCGCCTATCACCGGCTGCCGCCGCTGACCAACCGCCACGGCATGAACGTCGGCGCGGTCTATGGCTATACGACAATGCTGTGGAAGCTCGCCGACAGCCTCAACAAGGCTGACGGGCCGACCCACATGGCGGTCATCCTCGATAAGTCGGAACATACGTTCCGCAACGAGATGTATGACCAGTACAAGGCGCACCGCCCGCCGGCGCCCGAGGACCTGGTCCCGCAATTCCCGCTGATCCGCACCGCCACCCGCGCCTTTTCGATCCCGTGCATCGAGGAGGAGGGGCTCGAAGCCGACGACATCATCGCCTGCTACGTGACCGCGGCGAAACAGGCCGGGTGGAAGGTGACCATCGTCACCTCCGACAAGGATCTGATGCAATTGGTCGAAGACGGCTCGGTCGACATGCTCGACACGATGAACGACCGGCGCATCGACGAGGCTTATGTCAACGAGAAGTTCGGAGTCGGCCCCGAGCTGGTTGGCGATGTCCTGGCGCTGATGGGCGACAGCGTCGACAATGTGCCGGGCGTGCCGGGGGTCGGGCCCAAGACCGCGACGCAGCTGATCCAGCAATTCGGCGACCTCGCCACGGTGCTTGCCAGTACCGACCAGATCACCAAGCCCAAGCTCAAGCAGAATCTGATCGACCATGCCGACAATGCGCGGCTGTCGCGCGAACTGGTGCGGCTGGTGTGCGATGCGCGGCTGCCCGAGCCGCTCGAGGATCTGGCGCTGACCGGCATTCCGCCGCTGCCGCTCAAGGAGTTCCTCGAGGAGCAGGGGTTCAAGACCTTGCTGGCGAGGATGGTTGGCGGCCGCGGCGGGATTGGCGGCAGCAGCAGCAGCGGCGGCGGCATCAATAGCGTCATGGCGTCAGTCGCTGCCCCGCCGAAGGTGGCGGCGGCGGTCGAGGAGATCGCAGTCGACCGCTCGGCCTTTGAAACGGTGACCGACGAAACGGCGCTCGACGGTTGGATCGAGGAGGTGCGCGGCTATGGCCATGTCGCGGTCGATACCGAGACGGATTGCATCGATTGCGTGATCGCCAAGCTGGCCGGGATCAGCCTGGCGACGGCGCCCAACCGCGCTTGCTACATCCCCGTCGGGCATAGCGGCGCCGACCTCTATTCCGACAAGCCGGAGCAGCTGGACAAGGCGGTCGTGATCGCCAAGTTGAAGCCGCTGTTCGAAGACCCAGCGGTGCTCAAGATCGGGCACAATTTTAAATATGACTGGGTAATGTTTGACAAGCACGGGATCGACGTCGGCCCGTGCGACGACACCATGCTGATGAGCTTCGACCTCGACGCCGGCCTTCACGGGCACGGCATGGACGAGCTCGCCAAGCTGCATTTCGAACATGAGTGCATCAGCTTCAAGAGCGTCTGCGGGGCCGGCGCCAAGCAGATCACGTTCGACAAGGTGCCGCTGCCCCAGGCGACCCAATATGCCGCCGAGGACGCCGACATCACGCTGCGGCTGTGGCAGCGGCTGAAGCCGCGCATCGCCGCCGAGGGGGTCGCGCAAGTCTATCAGCGGGTCGATTTGCCGCTGGTCAACGCGATCGGCCGGATGGAGCGGCGCGGGATCAAGGTCGACCGCGAGTATCTCGCCAAATTGTCGGGCGAGTTCGCGACGGAGATCGCGGCGCTCGAAATACGGGTGTTCGATGCCGCCGGCGGCCCATTCACGATCGGCTCGCCGCAGCAGCTCGGACTGGTGCTGTACGAGCGGCTCGGCCTCAAAGGCGGGCGCAAGGGCAAGAGTGGGACTTACTCGACCGACGTCACCGAGCTCGAGCGGCT
>JBDSBX010000203.1:0-2605 GCA_039921365.1 Sphingomicrobium sp.
TGCGGGCGTGGCGGCCAGGCTCCCCGAATACCTGCTGCATCAGCTCCGAAGCGCCGTTGGCGACCTTGGGCTGGTCGGTGAACGAGGGCGCGCTATTGACGAACACGCCGAGTTTCACGACCCGCTCGACCCGGTCGAGCGAGCCCAGGGCCGCCTTGATCTGGGCCACCAGCATCACTCCGCAGCGCCGCGCCGCGGCAATGCCGCCATCGAGGTCGACGTCCTCGCCGAGCCGACCTTTGATCAGGCTGCCGTCCTCGGCGAAGCTGATCTGGCCCGAGATATGGAGCAGGCCGCCGATCTCGACCGCGGGGACGTAGGCGGCCACTGGAGCGGCGGGTTGGGGAAGGGTGATGCCGAGCTCGGCTAGGCGCTGGTCAATGCTCATGGCCGCGCTGAAACACTCACGGTGTTCGCTGGTCAACCCTCTCTTCGTCATTGCGACCCCAGCGCAGGCCGGGGCGGCAGTCCAGTTCTTTGTTGGCGCTGGATTGCTTCGTCGCTGCGCTCCTCGCAATGACGATTATTCCTGCCGAGTCACGGTAAAACCGGCGAAGCTCTGGCTGGTCGGCATCAGCTCGATGGCGTTGATGTTGAGGTGGGGCGGCAAGGTCGCGATCCACCAGATGGTCTCGGCGAGGTCTTCCGCGGTCATGGGGTCCATGTTGGCGTAGAGATTGTCGGAGGCCGATTGATCGCCGCCGGTGCGCACCAGCGTGAATTCGGTCTCGGCCATGCCGGGCTCGATCGAGGTCACGCGCACGCCGGTCCCGGCGAGGTCACAACGCAAATCGAGCGAGAATTGGCGGACGAACGCCTTGCTGGCGCCGTAAACCGCGCCGCCGCGATACGGGTAAGTGGCGGCGACCGAGGACAGGTTGATGACCGCGCCGCGGCGCTCGATCAGCTTGGGCAGCAAGGCGTTGGTCAGTGCCACCAGGCTGGTGATATTGGTCTGGATGACGTTAGTCAGGGGCTCGAGTTCGGCTTCCTGCAGTAGATTCATCGGCGGTGCCAGCCCGGCATTGTTGAGCAGCAGGTCGATCTCGCTCCACGGCGGCGACAGCCGGGCGAGCTGGGCAGCGGCAGCGAGGTCGCGGATGTCGAGTTCGAGCGGCAGGCAGGCATCGCCAAGCTCGTCCGCCAAAGCGCGCAGCCGATCGCCGCGCCGCCCGGTCGCAATCACTCGCCAGCCGCCGACCGCGAAGCGCCGCGCCGAGGCCGCGCCGATGCCCGCCGTCGCGCCGGTGATGAGAATGGTCCTGGTCATGGCTTTCCTTCAAAACGATCGAAGATCCACTGGCATGCGGCCGGCCACTCGTCGATTCGCGCGTGCGCGTCGGGCGCTGGTGGCACGGCCGAGGCAAGGCGCGGCTCGGCAATCATGTGCAAGCGCCACACTTGAGGAGCGTGTTTGGCGACCGAAGCGTGATGCACCGGAAGATCGTCGACGAAGACGGTGGTCGTCGCGCCGTAGCGTTCGCTGATCGCGCGCAACGGGCGGCCCTTGCCGCCCTGGTTGCAGACAACTTCGTGGCGGATGCCGTGACCGGCCAATTGCTCGACCCGCCAGCTGTGTGCCTCGTCGCCGAGGTTGGTCAGGATGACGATGTCGGCGGCGTCGGCGATGGTCCGGAGCGCCTCGAGCGAGCCCGGGACCAGCGTCTGGCGATGCATCTCGCCGCGGAAGAAACCTTCGAGCAGCGGCCACACCTGGTCGGCGGGCACGGTCTCGCCGGTTCCAACCACGGTCAGAGCGTCGGCAAACTGGCCGCTTTCGAGGTCGAAATGCACGCCGTGCGCCTCGTCGAGCCAGTCGGCGAAGTGCGCGACCATGTGCAGCAACACTTCGTCGCAATCGGTGACCAGCAGCGGCCTGCTCATCGCTCAAGCTCGCGGCGAGCGGCGACCAATGCCTCCGGCGCGACCGCCAGTCGCTCGGCGATGGCGAACAGGTCGGGCTCGTGCGCTTCGAGAAAGGCGAGCAGCGCCACGAGCAATGCGGGATCGGCGGCGCGCTGTCTCAAATCGGGAGAGTCGATGCCGCTCAAGGATAGAAAGCGTGTCGCCAGCCGTTGATCGGCAAGGGTGGCAGCGAGCGCGTGCAACGCCAAAGCCACCGGATCATTTGTCGCCGGCACGCTCATAGCTTACGACACATTGGGCTTACGATCCGTGCGAGTTCGCGACTGAGGAAAGAGTTTGGCCAAGATCCTGATCGTCGAGGACAATGCCCTCAACATCAAGCTGTTCTGCGATCTGCTTGCCGCGCACGGCCATGAGCCGCAAGCCGTGACCGACAGCCGGTTGGCGGTCGACGCCGCGCGCGACTTCCGCCCCGACCTGGTAATCACCGATATCCAGCTGCCCCATGTCAGCGGGCTCGAACTGATCCGGCTGCTGCGGGCGGATCGCGAGCTGCGAACGGTGCCGATCATGGCGGTGACCGCTTATGCCGCGCAGGGCGACGAGGAACGAATTCGCGCCGCCGGAGCCCAGTCGTACGTTTCCAAGCCCATTTCGGTAGTGAAGTTCGCCGCGACGGTCGAGGGACTGCTCGCGCCACAACTGGTGGCCGCCGACGCGGCGGCAGTGGCCGGTCCGG
>JBDSBX010000204.1:0-3985 GCA_039921365.1 Sphingomicrobium sp.
CCGCGGCCGGTAGATGAGCGCGCCGTCGGCAATTTTGGTAATCCCGGGCGGCAGGCTGTCAACGACCGCGCCGGGTCGCGCGGCCAGGACCCGCGCGAGGGGCGCCTTGGCAGGGTTGACGGGTGCCGCACCCGCGGCGGCGGCGGACACCGCGGCGAGGGCTCCTGCAAGAATGATGCTCGAACGGCTGAAGCGAATTTTTTCCATCGCAAATTTACTCCCTGAAAGTCGGCGGCGGGCTGCCCGATGCCGGCCTGGAATTCAAGCTCCCGCGGGCTTCATAGCGAATGAGCCTCCAGGAAGGCGACGCAGTCGGCGAGTGCCGGGTTGGAGCGCCGGAACAGCGGCGACAGCGCCTTGACCGTGTCGATATGGCTTTGCCCGGGATAGCGCTTGAGCTCGACCTTGGCGCCGGCCTTGGCCAGCGCGGCGGCGAGATTCTCGCTGTTGCGCGGTCGAACCACGGTGTCCGCCGTGCCGGTGATCAGCAGCATCGGCGGGGCGTCCCGCCGGGCGAAGCTGATCGGCTGGGTTTCTTGCGGCCGCGGCCAGTTGCCCAGCGCATCCTGCCCGCGCTGCTCGGTGAACGGATAGAAATCGTAGGGCCCGGACAATAAGGCGGCGGCGCGGACCACTTTCGGGTCAGCCCCCGCCTTGGCCAGATAGCGACGATCGAGCGCCAGCATCGCGCCGATATAGCTTCCCGCCGAATGGCCGGCGAGCGTGATCCGGGCCGGATCGCCGCCATATTCGGCGGCGTGGTCAGCCGCCCATTTCACGGCCCGCGCGCCATCCTCGATGAAGCTCGGGAAGCGCACGTCCGGCACCAGCCGGTAATCGGGGACGATGGCAATGAAGCCTTTCGCTGCAAACGCACGGCCGGCGAAGCCATAGTCGCGGCGCTCGCCGGCGACCCAGCCGCCGCCGTAGAAGAACACGACGACTGGGAGTGCTGCGGTCTCGCGGCGCGCCCTTGGCACCCAGACATCGAGCTTGAGGCGGGGCTCGGGTCCAAACGGCACGCCGCTCGCCGCGAGCCTGGCGGCGTCGCCATTGGGTGCAAGCCGACTGATGCCATTGAGCGCGCCGACCGCACTGCAGCCGATCAGCAGCGCCAGCGCCGCGGCCGCGGTTCCGCCGGCAGCGAGCGCACCCCGCCGGCTGAGCCAACGGCCGCCGCTTCGCAGGTCTTTCCTCATGCTCGATCTGCCATCTCAGCGTAGCGCGTAGCCGACGGAAACGTTGCTAGCGAGCCTTGCTCTCGCCGCCGTCGACCTTCGCCTGGGCGTTCACCCAGCGGATCAGCTCGTCCAGCTGGATCGCCTGTTCGGTCGCGATCAGGCGGTCGGCGACAGGAAATCCGTCTTCTTCGGCGGCACCACGAGCCGGGCCGGCGGCTGGGCCGGCGGCGGGCACTGCCTCAGCTCGGCCACTGCGCTGAGCGGTTGCGGCCGCTGTCTGGGCGAGTTGCAGGCGCTGAGCATGAGCACGAGCAGCGGCCAGGCGGGTTTCAAGGTCATGGGTCGTCCTTTCAGAGACTTGACGCTGGGCTGCGGCGACGCGTCCGATGTTGGCGATATCGGCCGCCCGAGCGGTTTCGGCGGCGGCGCGGTAATTGGCGACGGTCGCGGCGCGCGCGCCTTGCTCGGCGAGATAGAATTGCTCGTACCGGCCCGATTGCTTGCGCCAGTGACGCGCCTCGCCGGCCTTGACCGCGAACAGCCCGAGCAGAAGCAGCGACGCGGCGATGCCAAGCATCCCCTGGAGGTTGAGCAGCCGCGGGATCATGCGCTTTTCTCCGGTGAGCAGTCGGCTTCCAACGAGGCCCCGTCACGGCCGGCGGCGACCTTGAAGCGCCCGACCGGCCCGCCGGTGAGCAAGCCGACGATGACCGCGAGCATCGCGACGATGAACCCGCCGAGCGACCAGCCGAAAATAGTGACGATGCTATGCTCTTCGGATCGGGACCAGCCGCCCCACATCAGCAGCGCGACCATCGCGACCGCGCCTGCGCCGCAGAACATCCCGCCGGCGGCAGCGAACAGGCCGTAGACCAGCCGCTGGCCCTCGGCGAAGGTGATCGGCGGCGGAAGGCGGCTCATCTGCAACCGGTCCGGTTCGCAAGCCAGCCGTAAAGGAAGGCTTCATTGGCCGGCCGGCGCTCGGCCAGGCGAAGGTAGCGCTCGCCTTGCAGAGCCTCCAGTGCGCGCAGCAGCACCGACTCGCCGCCGCTCTGCCCGCGGACTTTGAGGAACGCATCGAGCGCGGCCAGCGTGCGCGGCCCGGCGCGGCCATCGGGCACCAGGTCGGGATAGTCCCTGGCGTTGCGGTTGAGCGCGGTCAGCGCCCGTTGCAGGAACGTCGTCGCCACGGCCGGTCCCATGTTGGCCCCAGTGTCGAACAGCTCGGCTGCGACTTGGCGGCTGCGATTGGCGATGGCGTCGAAGCCGGGCCTGAGCCAGTACAGCCGCCGGTAGATCGCCGCCGCTTCCTCGCGCGGCAGCAACGCCATCGCACCGGAATAGCCGAGCGCCCGGGCAACGCTTTGCGTAATCCCGAACCGGGTCGGCCCGCCGCGATCGTCGGGATGATCGACATAGCCGCCCTCGCGATCGATCAGTTCCTCGATCAGCCGGTCGACGTCATAGCCGGCTTCCAGCCCCGGTCTGCCCGCGGTCTCGTCCATTGCACTCTCCTGGCAGTTTGCCCGAGTCGCGTCGAAATAACCACATTGGTTATGTGTAGAACAGCGAATTCTTCGGGATGACGAAATCGCGGGTGGCCGCTATTCTGTTGGCCATGACGCTTCGCCTCCTTACCGCCGTCGCCGCCGCCTTTGCTTTGGCCCTCGCCACGCCCGCTGCCGCCAAGCTCACCGCGCCCGAGCAGGCGATGATCCGGACCGTGGATGCCGAGCAGCAGCGGACCGTCGCCATGCTCGAAAAATGGGTCAACCAGAACAGCGGCACATTGAACCTTGCCGGTGTCAAAACCGTCGGCGACATGCTCCGCGCCGAGCTCGAGCCCCTGGGCTTCAAGGTCGAGTGGATCGACATGGCCGCCGCGAACCGCGCCGGTCACATCGTCGCCCGCCACAACGGCAATGGCCGGGGCAAAAGGATGCTGCTGATCGGCCACCTCGACACGGTGTTCGAAAAGGATTCGCCGTTCCAGCGCTGGGTCCTGCGCGGCACCGAGGCGCAAGGCCCGGGCGCTGACGACGACAAGGGCGGCATGGCGGTGATCGTCGCGGCGCTGCGGGCGATGAGGGACGCGGGGACGCTGAAGGCCGCGGACATCACGGTTTTCCTGACCGGCGACGAGGAAGATTCGGGACCCGTCGGGATGAGCCGGCGCGACCTGATCGCGGCCGGGCAATGGGCTGATGTCGCGCTCGATTTCGAAGGGCTGGTTCAGGCTGACGGCCTCGACATGGGTTCGACCGCGCGGCGCAGCTCGGACGAGTGGACGGTGACGGTCACGGCCCGCAGCGGCCATTCGAGCGGCATCTTCACGCCCGGCTCGGGATCGGGCGCGATCTACGAGCTGGCGCGGATCATCGACACCTTCCGCCGCGAGGTGCCCGAGGACAAATTGACCTTCAATGTCGGGTTGGTCGGCGGCGGCGCGACCGCCGAGCTCGATCCCGGCAAGATTCGCATTGCCGCGACCGGTAAGACCAACATCATCGCCGGCACCGCCGTTGCCCGCGGCGACCTGCGCGCCATCAGCCCCGACCAGATCGCTCGTGCCAAGGCCAAAATGTCGACGATCGTCGCAATGCCGCTGGCCGGCGCCAAAGCGGACATCGTCTTCGCGCCCGACGGCTACCCGCCGATGGCGCCGACCGAGGGCAATCGCGCGCTGCTCGCCCGCCTCAACCTCGTCAGTCGGGACATGGGCCTGGCGACAATGGGCGAGCTCGACCCGGTCAAGCGCGGCGCCGGCGACATCAGCTTCGTCGCCGCCGACGTCGACAGCCTCG
>JBDSBX010000205.1:0-4534 GCA_039921365.1 Sphingomicrobium sp.
GGGGACGCAAAGCCTGTTGGGTGAGGACGCCGACCGCCTGGCCGCGGTGGTGGCCGCGTTCGATCGCGTCCGCCGCCTGTTCGGCTTCAAGCGGGTCGAGGTCCCGATCATCGAGCCGACCGATGTATTCGCCCGCTCGATCGGCGAAACCACGGATATCGTCTCTAAGGAAATGTATACATTCGAGGACCGCGGCGGCGATTCGATAACGCTGCGTCCCGAAGTCACCGCCGGGATTTGTCGCGCGTTCCTGTCCGAAGGTTGGCAGCAGCACGTGCCGCTCAAGGTCGCCACGCATGGCCCTGCATTCCGCTACGAGCGCCCGCAGAAAGGCCGCTTCCGCCAGTTCCACCAGCTCGATGCCGAAATCATCGGCGCGGCGGAACCGCAGGCGGACGTGGAGGCGATTGCCTTTGCCGCCCAGCTTCTCGCCGAGCTCGGCCTGACCGAGCGCTCGACGCTTCACCTCAACACGCTCGGCGACCCGGCGACGCGAGCCGCCTGGCGCGACGCGCTCCATGCCCATTTTACGGCGCACAAGGCGGCGCTCAGCGATGAAAGCCGGGCTCGGCTCGACCGCAATCCGCTGCGCATCCTCGACAGCAAGGCCCATCAGGATTGGCCGATCGCCGACAGCGCGCCGGGCATTGACGAGTTTCTGACCAGCCACGCCTCGGATTTCTTCGCGGCGGTCACTGCCGGCCTCGACGCCGCCGGAATTCGGTGGACGCGCGAGCCGCGGCTGGTGCGCGGGCTCGACTACTACCGCCACACCACGTTCGAGTTCGTCACCGAGGAGCTTGGCGCGCAGAGCCAGTTGCTTGGCGGCGGCCGTTACGACGGGCTGATCGAAGCGCTCGGCGGCCCGCCCACCCCGGCGGTCGGCTGGGCGGCCGGAATCGAGCGACTGGCGATGATGATCGACGCGCCGGCTGGTGAAGCGCCGCAGGTCGTGCTCGTGCCGTTCGGCGAAGCTGCCGAAGCCGAAGCGCTGCGCATCCTTGCCGAACTCCGCCGCGCGGGGATCGCCGCCGACATGAGTTTTCGCGGCAACATGAAGAAGCGGATGAGCCGGGCCGGCACGACGGGCGCGGCCTACGCGTTGATCATCGGCGACGATGAGCTCGCCCGCGGCGAGGCCCAGCTCAAGCATCTCGGCACCGGCGAACAGCGCTCGGTGCCGCTTGAGGGACTGGCCGGAGGCTTGAAGGAATGACCTCAATTTCGTCGGAGCGCATCGCCTCGATTGAGGCGAGGAAGCACGAGCTTTCCGCGGCAATGGCCGCCGAAGACCTCGGCCGCGACGATTTCGTTCGCTTGTCCAAGGAATATTCGGCGCTCGAGCCGGTCGCGCTCGCCGCTCGCGAAGTCCGCCGATTGCGCGCCGAACTGGAAGTTCTGACGAACCTCGCCGCCGACCAGACCGCCGAGGCCGAGTTGCGCGAAATGGCCGAGCTCGAGGCCGCCGACATCCGCGTCCGCCTGCCCGAGGCCGAGCGCGCGCTCGCGGTCCATCTCCTCCCGCGCGACGCCGCCGACGATTGCGCTGCAATGCTGGAGGTCCGCGCCGGCACCGGCGGGGACGAAGCGGCGCTGTTCGCCGGCGACCTGCTCCGCATGTATCAGCGCTTCGCCGAGGAAAGCGGCTGGCGCTTCGAATTGATCTCCGCCAGCCCGTCCGACGTCGGCGGCTATAAGGAAGCCATCGCCTCGATCGCCGGTTCAGGCGTGTTCGCCAAGATGAAGTTCGAAAGCGGCGTTCACCGCGTCCAGCGCGTGCCGGCGACCGAGAGTGGCGGCCGCATTCATACCTCGGCGGCGACCGTCGCGGTGCTGCCCGAGGCCGAGGATGTCGACGTCCAGATCAACGACAACGACCTCCGCATCGATGTCTACCGCTCGTCCGGCCCGGGCGGGCAGTCGGTCAACACCACCGACAGCGCGGTGCGGATCACTCATTTGCCGACCGGGCTGGTGGTCATCCAGCAGGACGAGAAATCGCAGCACAAGAACAAGGCCAAGGCATTGAAGGTGCTGCGTACCCGGCTCTACGAACTGGAGCGCAGCCGCCTCGCCGACGAGCGCGCCGGGACCCGCAAGTCGATGGTCGGCTCGGGCGACCGGTCGGAGCGCATCCGCACCTACAATTATCCGCAAGGCCGAGTCACCGACCACCGAATCAATCTGACGCTGCACAAGCTCGATGCGATCCTCGAAGGCCCGGGCCTCACCGAACTGATCGAAGCGCTGGTCTCCGAGGACGAAGCCGAACGCCTCGCCGGTCTCGACGAGGTGTGACCCCTCTGGCCGACGCGGCGCGACTGCTTGCGGAAGTGTCCGATACACCATTGCTCGATGCCGAATTGTTGCTCGCATACGCGCACGGCATAAAACGCGAGCAGCTGTTGCTGGCACCTCCCGCTGCCGTCCCTCCCGAGTTCGAAGAGTTGCTCGCTCGCCGCTTGGCCGGCGAACCGATCGCTTACATCGTCGGCACCCGCGCTTTCTGGACAGTTGAGCTTGAAGTGACGCCGGACGTGCTCATCCCGCGCCCTGACAGCGAGACTTTGATCGACGCCGCTGTCGCGCATTTCAAAGGCACACCGGGACCCAACCGCGTCCTTGATCTCGGCACGGGTTCGGGTGCACTGCTGCTCGCCGCGCTCGACCAATGGCCCGGCGCGACCGGCATCGGCATCGACAATTCCGCAGCGGCGCTGGCTGTCGCCCAGGGCAATGCGGACCGCCTCGGCCTGGGCGATCGCGCCGAGCTTCGCTTGGGCGACTGGGCCGATGGGATCGACGAGCGCTTCGACCTCGTCCTGTGCAATCCGCCCTATGTCGCAGTCGGAGCGCCGCTCGGCACTGGTGTTGCCGAACATGAGCCCCAAGCCGCCTTGTTTGCCGGCAACGACGGCCTCGACGCATTGCGAAGGATCGCCCCGCAATTGCCGCGCTTGCTCGAACCGGGCGGGCTCGCGGCGGTCGAGATCGGTTACGACCAGACAGGCAGCGCCGCCGCCTTGCTCGCTGGCGGCGGATTGGCCGCTAGTCTGGCGCATGATCTCGCCGGCCGACCCCGCGCAATTCTGCTAACCGCTTGCTAACCAATCTCGCGATAACAGGGGGTTGAACGAAATCGCTTGGCAAGGCACCAATGCCGCACTACATCATTGGGCAGGGTCGGGCCCGCTTCACTTTTCAAAGCTTAAGCGCATCCCGTCTCCACCCCCGACGCATTTCGGCCGTTCGCTTGGCGCATTTGGCGCAGACCGGAACGAAAGGGTCAGAGCCGCGCCCCTCCTGCATCGGGAAAGGGGCCGCCCTGACCGCGAGAAGCGAAGGGGTTAGCTTCTACTTTGAGGGAAGTCGCATTTGATCAATAATCGGCAACAGGGTGGCCGCCGTCGCGGCCGCGGGGGTCAGCGGCCTCAAAGCCCCGGTGGACGGCCGGACGGCAACCGCCAGGACAATCGCCAGCGTGGCAATGCCGCGCAGCTCCTGGAAAAGTACAAGAGCATGGCCCGCGACGCGCAGCTCGGCGGCGACCGCGTCCAGACCGAGTATTATCTGCAGTTCGCCGACCATTATTACCGCATCCTCGGCGAGAGCCGGGCCCGCTTCGACGAGCAGCGCCGCGCGCGTGGTGAAGACGTCGATGACGACGGCGACGACGAGCAGATGGAAGCCGGCGACGACCAGGGCTCGCAAGACGATGACGGCGGCGACGACGATCAGCCCCAGCGCAATGATCGCTACGAACGCGACCGCCCCGAGCCCCAGTCTCGCGACCGGTTCGAGCGCAATGACCGACCCGAGCGCAACGACCGACCAGAGCGTAACGCGCGCCCGGAACGCAACGAGCAACCCGAGCGTAATGCGCGTCCGGAACGCAACCTGCGCCCGGAACGCGATGAGCAACCCGCGCGGCCCGCCCCTGCCGAGCGCAGCCAGCGTCGGCCGCGCTTTGCCCGCGACGAGCACAATGGCGAAGACGCCAATGCGCCGCTCGCGGCCAATCCCGAAAGCATCGCGTTCGACGCGCTGCCGCCGGCGATTGGTCGCGTCGACGCCGCTGAACCGGACATGGCGGACGAGGCTCCACCGCCCAAGCGCCGCGCGGTGCGCAAGCCCCGTCCTGCCGCCGGTGATTCGGACGCCGCTCCCGTCGGCTGAGGCATTCGGCCAGTTGACGTTCAGGAATTAACCGCCACCCTCTTGTGCTCGAAGTTGGGGAGGGTGCGCATGCGTAACGTGTTTCTGTTGTGCTCGGCGATTGCCGCGGCGGCGCCGCTTGGCGCTCAGCCATTGGTCCCGGCGCCCTCGCAAACCGCGCAGGGCGATGTGTCGGTGACCATCTACAACAACAATCGCGCGTTGATCGAAGACAAGCGCCAGCTCGACCTTCCGGCCGGCCGCAGCCGCCAGGAATTCCGCGATGTCTCAGCGCAGATCGAGCCGGCGACCGTATCGCTGACCGGCCGCGGCATCGGCATCATCGAACAGAATTTCGACTTCGACCTGCTGTCGCCCT
>JBDSBX010000206.1:0-7294 GCA_039921365.1 Sphingomicrobium sp.
CCGCCTCGCAAAGATTCACCGCGCCAAGACGCCCCTGGTCCCCGACCCGATCGCCATTCACGGCCAGCGCGACGAGATCGGCATCGACGTCGCGATGGAATGGAACGACTCTTATTATGAGAACGTCCTGCCGTTCACCAACAACATCCCGCAGCGCGACGGTGGCACGCACCTCGCCGCTTTCCGCGCGGCGATGACTCGGACGCTCAACAATTACGCCGAGAAATCGGGCGCCCTGAAGCGTGAAAAGGTCAACCTCACCGGCGAAGACATGCGCGAGGGGCTGACCGCGATCGTCTCGGTCAAATTGCCCGACCCCAAGTTCAGCTCGCAAACCAAGGACAAGCTCGTCTCGTCCGAAGTCCGCCAGCCGCTCGAGAGCCTGATCGCCGACAAGCTCGCCGAATGGCTCGAGGAAAACCCGGCCCACGCCCGCATGATCATCCAGAAAGTGATCGACGCCGCCGCCGCCCGCGAAGCCGCCCGCAAGGCGCGCGAGGCGAGCCGCAAGTCGGTGATGGGCATTTCATCCCTGCCCGGCAAGCTCCACGACTGCACCGAAAAGGACCCGGCGAAATCCGAGCTGTTCCTGGTCGAGGGCGACAGCGCCGGCGGCTCGGCCAAGCAGGCCCGCGACAGCAAGTATCAGGCGATCCTCCCGCTGCGTGGCAAGATCCTCAACGTCGAGCGGGCGCGCTTCGACCGAATGCTGTCGTCGCGCGAGATCGGCACCATCATCCAGGCGCTCGGCACCGGCATTGGCCGCGAGGAATTCAGCCTCGACAAATTGCGCTACCACAAGATCGTCATCATGACCGATGCCGACGTCGATGGCGCCCACATCCGCACGCTTCTGCTGACCTTCTTTTACCGCCAGATGCCCGACCTGATCGAGGCTGGCCACCTCTTCATCGCCCAGCCGCCGCTCTACAAGGTCAGCCGCGGCCGCTCTGAGGTCTATCTCAAGGACGATAGCGCGCTCGATGAATATCTGGTCGACGTCGGCCTTGACGGGCTGGTCCTCGAAGGTCCCGACAGCGTTCGCAGCGGCGCCGATTTGCGCACTCTGGTCGACCACGCCCGCCGGGTGCGGACGCTGATGGCCTATGTGCAGCGCAAATATGATCCGGCGCTGATCGAGGCGCTGGCGATCAACGGCGCCTTGAAGCCGACGCTGGACGATGGCGGCCGCGGCAAGGCGATCGCCAAGGTCGCCGCCTGGCTCGACGCCGCCGATCCCGAAGCCGGCTGGACCGGCGAAGTCGCGGCGGAAGGCGGCTATTTGCTCAAGCGGCTGTGGCGCGGCGTGACCGATGCCCATGTCATTGAAAAGGGCTTCCTGGTCTCGGCCGAAGCCCGCAAGCTCCACGCCCTCGCCACCGAGCAATTGCCTGCTTACGCCGGCCCTTCGATCCTGCGCGTCCACAAGAAAGGCGCCGCACCCGTCGCCGAGACGGCGCCCACCCCCGAGCCGCTCGAGGGCGAGGACGCCGCCGACACAGCCGAGGCCGCCGATGCTGTCGAGGCGGAATCCACCCGCAAGACGATCCCGATCTCGCGCCCGTCCGAGCTCCTCGACGCCGTACTTGCCGCCGGCCGCCGCGGCCTGTCGATCTCGCGCTACAAGGGCCTTGGCGAAATGAACCCCGAGCAATTGTGGGAGACGACGCTCGACCCCGCCATCCGCTCCTTGCTTCGGGTCGAGGTCACCCAGGCCGATGTCGCCGACGAGATCTTCACCCGCCTGATGGGCGATGTCGTCGAGCCCCGCCGCGAGTTCATCCAGGAAAACGCGCTCAACGTCGCCAATCTGGACGTTTGAGGAACCCGCGCACCTGGCGGATGTTGGCGGCACAGTGACCCCACCGCCGACCATCACCGTCGCCAGTTACAATATGCGCAAAGCAATCGGCACTGATCGGCGGCGCGATCCGCAGCGGGTGCTCGACGTGTTGCATGAGATCGATGCTGACGTGGTTGCGCTTCAGGAGGCCGACAAACGCTTCGGCGGTCGCGCCTCGGCCGTACCGCTCGAGCTGATCGACGAGCGCGGCCTGTACAAGCCGGTCCACTTCGGCGTCCGCCACCGCCGCACCCTCGAGCGCATTCCGGGCGGCGACAAGGCCGAGAAACTGATCAAGTTGAAGACTCGAAACATCGGCTGGCACGGCAATGCGCTGCTGGTGAAGCGGCACATCGGCGTCATCGATGTCTGCGCGATCGACCTGCCGACGCTCGAGCCGCGCGGCGCGGTGATGGCCGAACTGCTGATCGGCGACCGCGCGGTGCGCGTGATCGGGATGCATCTCGATCTGTCCGGCCTGTGGCGGCGGCGGCAGATGCGGGCGATCCTCCACGCCGTCGCCGCGCGCGTCCAGAAAATGCCGACCGTGCTGATGGGCGACACCAACGACTGGCGCGATGCCGCTGCCTGCCTGAAAGACCTCGGCCCGAATTACCAGGTCGCACTGACCGGCCCGAGTTTCCATACCCGCCGTCCGGTCGCCAGTCTCGATCGGATCATCGTCCACAGCGACCTGACGATCGAGGCCGCCGGCGTGCATTTGAGCGCGGCCTCGAAACGCGCGTCGGATCACCTGCCGGTGTGGGCGCGGATCTCGGTTTAGCCCCCCGAAATCTTGCGTTCGCGACGCCGCTGGATCGACGAGCCGATCCCCATTGCCTCGCGATATTTGGCGACCGTGCGCCGGGCGAGGTCGAAGCCGCGTTCCTTTAACAATTCGACCAGCGTGTCATCGCTCAGGATGTCGCGCTCCTTTGCAATCAATTCGCCGATCGCCGCCTTGACCGCCCCCGCCGCCGCGCCTTCGCCGCCCTCATCGCTTGAGCGGACGCCCGAGCTGAAGAAATATTTGAGCTCGAACAGGCCGCGGTCGCACAGCACATATTTGTTGGACGTCACCCGGCTGACGGTCGACTCGTGCATCTCGATCGCCTCGCCGACCTCGCGCAAGGTCAGCGGCTTGAGGCCGCTGATGCCGCGCTCAAGGAAGCCCTGCTGGCGCTTGACGATTTCGGACACGACCTTGACGATCGTCCGAGCTCGCTGGTCGAGCGCTTTGACCAGCCAGTTGGCGCTGGTCAGGCATTCGCTCAGCCACGCCTTCGACGCCTTGTCCTGCGGCCCGCTTTTGAGTTCCTGATAATAACGTCGGTTGACCAGTAGCCGCGGCAGCGTCGCGCTGTTCAGTTCGACCGCATAGCCCTGTGCCGTCCGCCGGATGAAGACATCGGGAGTGACGTCGTCCGCGGCTTCGCCCGAGAAGCGGCAGCCCGGCTTGGGATCGTAAGCGCGCAGCTCGCGGACCATGTCGGCCAAATCCTCCTCGTCGACGCTGCAAATGCGCTTCAACGCCGTCATTTGGCCCCGCGACAGCAGCTCGAGATTGTCGATCAGCCGCGCCATCGCCGGATCGTAGCGGTCGGCGGCGCGGGCCTGCAGAGCCAAGCATTCGGCGAGGTTGCGTGCGCCAATGCCGGGTGGGTCAAGCGACTGGACGATGACCAGCGCCCGTTCCGCTTCGGCGGCGGCGATCTTGAGGTCGGCGGCGATGTCCGACAGCGATAGCGATAGATAACCGGTCTCGTCGAGCATCTCGGCAATCGCCCGCGCCAGCTCACCGTCGCGCCCGCCGAGCCCGTGCAGTTGGTTCAGCAGATGCTCGGCCAATGAAGCCTCCCCCGCTTCCAGCCGGTCGAAATCGAAGCTGCCGTCGCCGACCCCGGCGCTGGCCGAGCCAGCGACGTCGGCAAAGCTGTCGGTTTCCAGCGCCTGATCGCGCCAGTCGATATCCAACGGCTGGTCGTCGCTGGCATTGAGCGACGCGATCAGTTCGTCCGCGCCGGGATCGGGCGGGGGTTCATCACTCCCGGCCTCGGTCTCGAACACCGCCACCGGCTCAGCCGCCGGCGCATCATTGTCTTCCTCGCCGCCGATGTCCTCGATCAGCGGGTTTTTGGACATCTCCTCGGCGACGAATGCTTCCAGCTCGAGGTTGCTCAGCTGAAGGAGCTTGATCGCCTGGGTCAGCTGGGGCGTGAGCACCAGCGACTGGGACTGGCGAATGTCGATGCGTGGGCCGAGCCCCATGGCTGGGTGCGCCTAAAGCGCGAAGCTTTCGCCGAGGTAGAGCCGGCGGACTTCCTGGTCCGCGACCAACGCCTGCGGCGTGCCCTGGAACAGCACCTGGCCATCGTAGATGATGCAGGCGCGGTCGACGATGTCGAGCGTCTCGCGGACATTGTGATCGGTGATCAGCACACCGATGTCGCGCTGCTTCAATTCGCGCACCAGCTCGCGGATGTCGGCGATCGAAATCGGATCGATGCCGGCGAACGGCTCGTCGAGCAGCATGATCGACGGGTCGGCGGCCAGCGACCGGGCAATCTCGCAGCGCCGCCGCTCGCCCCCCGACAAGGCCAGCGCCGAGGAATCGCGCAGCTTGGCGAGACCGAATTCGCCGAGCAGCCGTTCGAGCCGAGCGGCCCGGGCCTCGCGGTCGGGTTCGGACACTTCGAGGACGGCAAGAATGTTCTGTTCGACTGTCAGCCCGCGGAAAATCGAGGTTTCCTGAGGCAGATAACCGATGCCGAGGATCGCCCGGCGATACATCGGCAGCTCGGTGATCTCTTGCCCATCGAGAAAGATCCGGCCGCTGTCCGGCTTGACCAGGCCCATGATCGAATAAAAGCAGGTCGTCTTGCCGGCGCCGTTGGGACCCAGCAGGCCGACCACCTCGCCGCGCGACACTGTCAGCGAGACATCGTGCAGGACCGCTTTCTGATCATAGGCCTTGGCGATCGAGCGGACCTCGAGCGCGCCAGCCGTGACCGGCGTTTCGGCCGCCGTTCGCGCGATGATCGCGGCGTCGTTCATCGTCAGCGTGTCTTCTTGGGGACCGTGAAGTGCCCGGTTACGCGGCCGCCGCTCTGGCCGACGCCCGGCGCGCCACCGTCTATCACCGCGCGCCCGGATTCCAAGTCGATCACTAGCCGCGAGCCCATTACCCGCGAAGCGCCGCGATCGAGCTGGACGGCGCCGATCATGGTGATCAGTTTCCGGTCGAGGTCGTAAATCGCGAAATTGCCGCGAGCGGTCTCCGACGGGCTTCGAATTACCACTCCACCGGCGGCGTCGAGCCGGCGGATCTGGATTCCGCTACCGCTCGAATAGGATACGGTCAGGCGTTCGGTGTCGAGCGCCAGCGTCGCCTGTTTGACCCGGACGTTGCCGGCGAAGATCGCCCGGTCGGATCGATCCTGAACCTCGATGCGGTCGGCGCTGACGTCGATCGGCGCGCTGCTGTCATGGCCCTTCAACGCCGAAACCGGGTCTGCGGCATGGGCCAGGCCGGCCAAGCCCGTGAGGGCGATCGCGGCGGCAATCAGCAGGGTTGAGCGACGCATGTTCATCAATTGACTGCACCTTGCACGATTTTCAAGCGAGCGCCGCCGCCAAGCACGACCTTTCGCTCATCGAGATCGGCGCTAAGCGATCCGGCGCGGAACTGGCCGAGGCGCATCGCCCCCGCCACCGGGCCCGCGCTTTGCAGGTGCCGTTGCTTCAAATCGACCAGGACGTCGCGGGTCTCGAGCCGGTAGCCATCGGGTCCAATCACCCGCACCGGACCGCGAATGGCGATCTTTTGTGAATCGAGATCGTAGCGCGCGAGGTTGGCCATGATCATCAGCGGGCCTTGCGACAGCTCGAGCCGGGCCATCATCCCATTGATGTCAACGATCGGCACGTCGGAGCTGCGCTGGACCGCGGAACTGGCCTCGATCAGGAATTTCTGTCCCTTATTATCCTCGCCGACATAGCGAGCGGCCTCGACCCGCATCCGTTCGGGCGCGTTGCCGACCTTTTTCTTATCGAGGATGAAGCTCGCATCTCCGTCTTTTTGCAGCGGTGCGAAGGCCAGCACGGCGATCAGGACCCCGACCGCGCTGGGCAGCGCAACCTTGGCGAAGCGCACCAGCCGGTCGTGGCGGCTGCCGGGGATCGCCCACGATTGACGAAAGGCCCGTTCACGAGCGGCCGCCCCGGACACTCAGGTCTCAACCATCATGGGCGAATATGTCCCGCTCGGACCAGCCGGCAAGATCGAGGAGCGCGCGATGGGGCAGGAAATCGAAGCAGGCCTGGGCCAGCTCGACGCGGTTTTCGCGGCTGAGCCGCTCGTCGAGTTTTTCCTTTAAGGCATGGAGGAAGCGGACGTCGCTGGCGGCATATTCTCGCTGGGCATCGCTTAATTCCGGAGCGCCCCAGTCGCTGGTCTGCTGCTGCTTGGAAATCTCGGTGCAGAGGAGCTCCTTGACTAGATCCTTGAGGCCGTGGCGGTCGGTATAAGTCCGCACCAGCCGCGAGGCAGTGCGGGTGCAATATAACGGCGCCGCCATGATCCCCAAATAAGCGCGCATGATCGCCACGTCGAAGCGGGCGAAATGATAGAGCTTCAACCGGTTGCGGTCGCCAAGCAGGGCCTTGAGGTTGGGTGCGGAATAGTCGCTGCCTGGCTTGAAGCGGACCAGATGCTCGTCGCCCTGGCCGTCGGCAAGCTGGACCAGGCACAACCGGTCGCGGCCGGGCAGCAGGCCCATCGCCTCGGTGTCGACGGCGATCGGCCCGTCGCCGAAAACCGCGTGTGACGGCAGGTCCTCCTCATGAAAATGGATGCTCATTCGATCGTCCTCAAACTTGTCCCTGGCCACCGCCTTCGCGTCCTCGGACGTCACTCTAGTCGTTGTTGCGCGGGAGTGGCCAGCCTTGATCCGATTGAGTCACTAGAGAAGCAGCCTTTTTTCCTGTAAGGCCTTGCGACGGTGCGTGAACAGGACGCGCCGCGACCGGTTGCGCCTATGAGCCTAGCGCGTTGGTTTGGATTGTTTTTGGGCACAAGGAAGTTTGGACGGGCATGGGTTTCGATAAAGGGCGTAAAGGCGACCGGGGCGGTCGTGGACGAGATAAGCGCGAAGGGGCTTTCGCAGAAGAGAGTTCAGGTGGTGACCGAGGCGGATTCGCAGATCGCGGCGGCTTTGGTGGCGGTCCTCCCCGCAGCTACGGCGGCGGCGGCGGTGATCGCGGCGGCGGTTATGGCGGCGGTGGCGGTGGCGGCGGTTTCCGCGGCGGCGGTGCAGGCGGCGGCGCCGGTGGCGGAATGCCTCCTCAGGTCGTTGGCGAAGGCAAGGGCATCGTCAAATTCTTTAACCCGCAAAAAGGCTTCGGCTTCGTCGTTCGCGATGACGGTGGCGAGGATGTGTTCGTTCACATCTC
>JBDSBX010000207.1:0-2509 GCA_039921365.1 Sphingomicrobium sp.
GGTGTTACCCCGCCCTGAAAGGAACCAATCGGCTGGAGGAGAGGCCCACGAAATAGTCAAGAAGATCAATATATTAGGTGGCGCACCCGACAGGATTCGAACCTGTGACCCCTGCCTTCGGAGGGCAGTACTCTATCCAGCTGAGCTACGGGTGCGTGCGGCGCGGCTTAGCGGTGCCTTTGCTTGGCGGCAAGGAGGGGGGAAGGGTCGAGAAACGCCTTGAGGCCGGCGTACAGCTTCTGGCGCGCGCCGCCGACGACCATGCCGACGTGGCCCGAGGCGATCTCGACGGCGTCGCCGGCGGGCGCCGCCGCGGCCGGCGTAATGCGGTCGTGGGCGGCGGTGAAGTGAAGCAAGGGCACGGGTAGCCGGTCGAAGATGGGCCGGTCGGTGATGGCGGTGCCGGCGATCGCCCAGTCGCCACTGCCGGGAAGGTCGTTGCCAAAAAACTGCTCCATCAACTCAGCCGCGGCGGCGCAGGGGAGGGGCTCGCCCTGATTGGCCCAATCCTCGAGCTGGACGAAGCGGCTGGCGTCGGCGCCATTTGGGTCAAGCTTTGCGAACTTGGCGAATTTCGACACGGTGCGGTCGGGATCCAGCGACCAGAAGGCAGCCTGAAGCACTTCCATCGGCAGCGCGCCGAGGGCTTGCGCGGCCGGGCGGGCGTGGTGCCACATCGCCAGCAGGTTGTTCCGGCCCGCGTCGGGATATCCGCTGAATCGCCACGGCGCGGCGAGCGTGATCACGCGCTCGACTGGAACCAGGTTGGCAGCGGCCATGGCCATCGTCCCGCCGAGGCAATAGCCGATCAACCCGGCAGGATCGCTGATCTCGCGCAGCAATGGCAGCAGCAATTGTTCGACGTGGCCGGAGACGCTGAGATCGGCCCGGCCGCGCGCCTCGCCCCAATCGAGCAGCAGCACGCGCCGTCCCATGCCGGCGATTGCCGCCGTCAGCGAGACTTGCGAGTCGAGATCGAGAATGTGCGGCGGATTGATCGGCGACGGGACGAGGATCGCCACCGGGCCCGTGCCGCCATGATCGCGCAGCCGGGCTGGGCCGACGCTGGCGACCTCAGGGCGCGGCGGGATGGGCGGCGGGCGTGTCGCTTGCTCGTAGGCGGCGAGCCCGTCGAGCGCGGCGCGGGCGAGTTCCGGATCACGCTCGGCCGTCCTGCGGACCAGCTCGAGGAACAAGGGCAGCGGCCGCGGCGCTCGCAGCGGCGACGGTTCATGTTGCGGCGCCAGCTTATGTTGCAGTGCAATGGGCTCCGGTAGTAGGCTGACATTCGGTTTTTTGGAGCGGTTCATGGCAAAGTCTTCTGGCGCTAAGTCTTCGGGCAAGGCGACAATCAAGAAATACGCGAACCGGCGGCTTTATGACACCGAAAGCTCGACCTACATCACGCTCGACCGGTTGGCGGCGATGATCAAGGAGGGACGCGAGTTCGAAGTGGTCGACGCCAAGAGCGGCGAGGACATCACGCGGCACGTTCTGACCCAGATCATCGTCGACGAGGAAGCTCGCGGATCGACCATGCTGCCGGTCAATTTCCTGCGCCAGCTGATCGGCCTTTACGGCAATTCGATGCAGGGCATGGTGCCGCAATATCTTGAGGCGGCGATGGACGCGTTCCAGCGCAACCAGACGGTCATGCGCGACGCGTTCGGGACCAATGCGCTGGCCGATTTGGCGAAGAAGAACATGGAACTGTTCGGCGGTGCGAGCCGGGCGTTCACGCCGCCCTCGAAAGAGGCCGCCGACAAGAAATTGCGCGACGACGAGGTCGAGAAATTGCGCGCCGAGCTGGCGGCGTTGCAGGCCAAGGTCGACCGGCTGGGCCAGTAATCAGTATGTTGAGAAGCTTGATTGGCGCGCTGCTGGCGCTCGGCCCGGCCGTCGGGTTGGCGCAGACGATTGCAACGCCGGCGCCGGACTTCAGCCTGGCGCCGGTGGCGGCCGGGACCTGGACCTATCAGGCGTTGCCCGGCGCGAGCGAAGCGCGCTTTATCGATGGCGGCGGGACGGCGCGGCTGGTGATCCGCTGCACCAAGGCGACGCGGCGCGTGAGTTTTTCACCGACCAGTGCGGTGCCAGCGGCGACTTTTTTCGTGTGGACGAGCACAGCGAGCCGGACGGTGGCGGCGCGCTTCGAGGCCAATGCGATGCGCGTCACCGCCGACTTTGCCGCATTCGACGCACTGCTCGACGCGATCGCCTTCAGTCGCGGACGGATATCGGTGATGGTGGCGGGGGGATCGGCGCTGGTGCTGCCAGCTTGGCCCGAAGCAGCCCGAACGATCGAAGATTGCCGAAATTGAATCGCAATACAAGACTTGCGTTACGGGCCAACAAGACTCATGTTTGCGATATCTTCAACGAAGCGAAAGGAGGTGATCCGATGTCTCATGGTTCAGCAGAGGGGTCGGTACGAACTGTTCACGAGGTGATGCGCTAGCTCACCTGGAACGGTCGGAACCTCCGGCCGCTGACCATGTCGAAGGGGATC
>JBDSBX010000208.1:0-5521 GCA_039921365.1 Sphingomicrobium sp.
ATTCGTGCTCGCCCTCGGTCCACAACGGCCAGGCGACCGCCCATTCGGCGCTGCCCTGGGATTCTCCGTCGGAAGTTGGCGGGAACGCCTGGCGGCCGGCAAAGGGTTGGGCGGTGACGCACTCGCGCTCGCCGAGCTGTTCGGCGAGATGGTCGGCGAGGCCGCCGGGGAACTGGAAGACGGCTGATTCAGGGACGTCGGGGGAAGCCAGCGAGGGGTCGCAGCGCCAGCGGATTTCGACCCCGGCGAACAGATAGGCCTTGGAGCGGGCGAGGCGGTGGATCCGGGCCGGATCGAAGCGGGCTTCGGCGCCGAAAATCTCGGCATCAGGGACGAAGCTGACGGTGGTGCCGCGGCGATTGGGGGCCGGGCCGACGGTTTCGAGGCCGCCGACCGCGAGCCCCCGCGCGAAACGCTGGCGGTAGAGCGTCTTGTCGCGGGCCACTTCGACCAGGGTCTCGCTCGACAATGCGTTGACGACGCTGACCCCGACGCCGTGGAGGCCGCCGCTGGTCGAATAAGCCGAGCCCTCGAACTTGCCGCCCGAGTGGAGCGTGGTCATGATCACTTCGAGCGCCGACTGGGCGGGATATTTGGGGTGGGCGTCGACCGGGATGCCGCGGCCGTTGTCGGTAACCGTCAGCCGGTTGCCGGCGTCGAGCGTGACTTCGATCCGGTTGGCGTGGCCGGCGACCGCCTCGTCCATCGCATTGTCGATGACTTCGGCGGCGAGGTGATGGAGGGCGCGGGCGTCGGTCCCGCCGATATACATGCCGGGCCGGCGGCGAACCGGCTCGAGCCCTTCCAAGACCTCGATCGACGAGGCGTCGTAGCTGTCGGGCGCGGCGGAGGCAGCGGTGGAGAAGAGGTCGGCCATGTGGCCCTGCTATAGGGCGTGGATTCAAGGCGTGCCAAGCAAGGGGCATTGCTTGTCCACAGCTTCTGTGTAATAACGCTTGTATGAACAAGGTTACCAAGCTCGTTCCGGTGGGAAATTCCACAGGTATCGTCGTGCCGCGCGATCTGCTCGTGGCGAGCGGCTTTGCACAAGGCGAGGAGGTCGTGATCAAGGCCACTCCCGGTAAGATCGAGATCGAAGGCAAGGCGGATGACTTTGATCGGCAGATGGACATCGCCCGGGATGTGATGAGGCGCCGGTTCCGGGCTTTGCGTGAGCTGGCCAAATAGTTGACGGATTGGCGCTGGATCGATCGCGCGTTCGCTTTTGCCGCTCACAGCGACCAGTTGGGATTGCACGGCGGCGGGCATGGCGTCCGCGACGACGGTTTGCTCGACAGCGCCTTGGCTCGTCCAAAGAATCTTGTGGGTTACGGAGACCCGGATGCGGCGGCGCTTGCGTCCAGTTATGCGTTTGGAATCGCGCGCAACCATCCCTTCGTGGACGGCAACAAGCGCACCGCACTCGTGGTTTGCGAAACATTCCTGGTGGACAACGGCTATTCGCTCGAGGCGTCCGATGCCGAGTTCGTCGTAGTATTTGAGGGTCTCGCCGCCGGCGAGGTTAGCGAGGAGGAACTCGCCACTTGGCTCCGCGAGCGGATCAGCGGCGCCTGACGCGGCTCTCGAACACGACGGACCCCCTCATCCCAGAAATTTCGGGGAGGATGAGTTCGTAGAACGCGGCTAGCGGAGTTGCCTAGCGCACTCTGGGCCCACCGAACGGCATCGGCGGCGGCGGGCGGCGGTCGCGGCGGGGGAGCTGGGCCTGGTAAGCGACTCCGCAATGCTCGACGCAATAAGGAAAGCCCGGGTTCGCGGCATTGCCGCAGAAATGGAAATCGGGCTCGCCGGGATGGCCCAGCGGCCACTTGCAGATGCGGTCGTTGAGATCGAGCAGGCCGGTCTTGTTGGCGACTTCGGCGCTCGGCTTGGCCGGCACCAGCCGCCGCGGCGGGGCCGGCGGGATCGGCGCCTGGGTGTCGCCGGGTCCTTGGCGGACGAAACCGCCGGGGCCGATCGAGCGAAACTGCATGCCCTCGGGCTGGACCCGCTGCGGGGTGCGGGCGTGCGCGGGGTTGGGAACTTCGTCGGGCGCTGGCGCAGCGGGGCGCTTGCCACCGGGGCTGGCGTCGGCGCGAGCGGCGGACTTCGCCGGCGCTGCCGCCGCGGACTTCTTATCTTTCTCCTCGCCCGGCTTGACCGGCGACGGGCGTGCGTCGAGGCCGAGGCGGTGCGCCTTGCCGATCACCGCGTTGCGGCTAACCCCGCCCAGCTCGTCGGCGATCTGGCTGGCGGTCGCGCCGGCGGACCACATGGTCTTCAAGCGCTCGATGCGCTCGTCGGTCCAGGACATGCAATAACTCTCCGAATTTCAGGTCGCTCGCCGGCGGCTTGCGGCGGGTGCCGTCAGCCGATAGGCGAGTGACCGGTGAACAGCCAGCCCCACAGCAGCCAGCCAAACGACGACCGGCCGCCGCTGTGGCTGCGCCACGAGCCCGGTGTGCCGGTCTTGAGCGGCGTCAACTGGGTTGGCCTTAAGACCCTCTATATCAAGGAGGTGCGGCGCTTCTTCAAGGTGCAGACGCAAACCGTGTGGGCACCGGCGGTCACGACCTTGCTCTATCTGATCATCTTCACCGTCGCGCTGGGCCGTGGCGGCAAGACCGTGATGGGGTTTCCGTTCGCCGATTTCATCGCGCCCGGGCTGATCGTCATGGCGATGCTCCAGAACGCCTTCGCCAACGCCAGCTTCTCGCTGCTGGTCGGCAAGATGCAGGGCAATATCGTCGATTATCTGCTGCCGCCGCTGTCGACCGGGGAGCTGATCGCCGGGCTGGTCGGGGCCGCCGTCACCCGCGCTTTCCTGGTCGGTTGCGCGGTGTGGCTGGCAATGCTGCTGTGGCCGGGCGTCTCGGTCAGCGTTCGCGAGCCTTTGTGGCTGTTGTGGTTCGGCCTGATGGGCGCGTCGATGCTGGCGTTTCTTGGCCTGATGACGTCGATCTGGGCCGATAAGTTCGACCATGCCGCCGCGGTCACCAATTTCGTTGTCACGCCTTTGTCGCTGTTGTCGGGGACATTCTATTCGGTCGAGCAATTGTCGCCAACGTTTCGCGCGATCAGCCACGCCAACCCGTTTTTCTATGTGATCTCGGGGTTTCGCTACGGATTTCTCGGCAGCACGGATTCCCCGCTGCTCGTCGGCGCACTTGGATTGCTGCTGCTCAACATCCTGTTGTGGGCCGCCTGCTATTTGCTCCTCAAGAGCGGCTGGAAGCTCAAGAACTGAGCCTTTCCCGGCGGCCGGCGGGTTAAGCTAGTTGAACGGCGGATAACGAGTGCGTTCAGACGCGCCTCAGGGCGAGTCGGGCAAAAGCTGCTCATCCAGTCGCTCATTAAGGAGAGCCACCATGAAGAAGTTTCTGATCTCCCTCACCGTCGCCGCTTCGGCGATGGCGGTCGCAACGCCGGCGTCCGCCCAGTATTTCCCGCAGCCGCAGGGCAATGCGTACGGCTACAACAACAATAACTATGGCCAGGCGCGCCGCCTTCAGGCTCGGATCGACCAGATCCAGCGCCAGATCGAGCGCCTCGACCGCCGCAACATGCTCAGCAATCGCGAAGCGCGTCGCCTGTTTGACGAATCGCGCGATCTCGAGCGCCGTTTGGCCAAGTACGGGCGCAACGGGATCAACTTCCGTGAGCGCCAGGGCATCGAGATTCGCATTGCTCGCCTCGAGCAGCGCGTTCGCATCGAAGCGACCGACGGCAATCGTTGGGGCCAGAACAACGGCTACAATAATGGCTACAACGGCTACGACCGCGATCGTGATGGCCGCGACGACCGTTACGAAGACGACCGGGGTCGCGACCGCGACGACTAGGTCGTTCCCGAACGGTTCAAGGACAGGCGCTCCGGAGCAATCCGGGGCGCCTTTTCCTTTTCGGGCCCCGTGGCTATAGGCTCGGCCCGAGCGGCGGGGGCCGCGTCACGAACTGACCAGCTCAAGGAACCGCCAAGCATGGCCATTACACCGCTCATGCCCGTCTATCCCCGCTCGCCGGTTCGGCCGGTTCGCGGCGAAGGTGCTTATCTCTATGGTGAGCAGGGGGAGAAATATCTCGATTTTGCCGCCGGCATCGCGGTCAACATCCTTGGTCACGGCCATCCGCACCTGACCCAGGCGATCCAGAGCCAAGCGGCGACGCTGATCCACGTCTCGAACCTCTACGGCAGCCCGCAGGGCGAGGCCTTGGCGCAGCGCCTGGTCGACCTGACTTTTGCCGACACCGTGTTTTTCACCAATAGCGGAGTCGAAGCGGTTGAGTGCGCGATCAAGACCGCGCGCCGCTATCATTTCGCCAAGGGCAATCCCGACAAGCACGATTTGATCAGCTTCTCGAATGCGTTTCACGGCCGGACGATGGCGACGATCAGCGCAACCGATCAGCCCAAGATGATCGATGGCTTCGCGCCGCTGTTGCCGGGCTTCAGGGTGGTGCCGTTCGACGATCTTGACGCCGCGCTGGCCGCGATCGACGGCAACACTGCCGGCTTCATGCTCGAACCCGTGCAGGGGGAGGGCGGCATCCGCCCGGCCAGCCAGGCATTCCTCAAGGGGCTGCGCGAGGCCTGCGACGAGCATGATCTAATGCTCGTGCTCGACGAAGTGCAATGCGGCGTCGCCCGCACCGGAACGCTCTATGCCCACGAGCAATATGGCATCATCCCCGACATCATGGCGACCGCCAAGGGCCTCGGCGGCGGCTTCCCGATCGGGGCTTGCCTGACGACCGAAAAAGCGGCGGCCGGGATGGTGATCGGCACCCATGGTTCGACATTCGGCGGCAATCCCTTAGCCATGGCCGCCGGCCAGGCCGTGCTCGACGTGGTCGCCAATGAGGACTTCCTCGCCAACGTCCGCCAGACTGGCGAGCGGCTGAGATCGGCGCTCGAGCAGATGATCCCCAACCACGACCATCTGTTCGACAGCGTCCGCGGCATGGGGCTGATGCTCGGCATCAAGCTGAAGAGCGACAGCCGGGCGTTCGTCAATTATCTGCGCACCAAAGGCCTGCTGACGGTTGCGGCGGGCGACAACGTCATGCGCGTCCTGCCGCCGCTGAACATCGAGGAAGCGCAGATCCGCGAATTCATCGAGACGCTCTCGGCCGCGGCCGCGGATTATGAGGTGCCGGCGGCGGCGGCTTAACGTCATCCCGGGCTTGACCCGGGATCCGCCTGCCTCTGCCTCTAAGAAAGGAGGCAGGCCCAGGATCAAGTCCGGGGTGACGGTTCAGTTGTTCGTGCGCTCGCCCCACCCTATCTTCCGCGCATGCCCACCACCAAGCTCACGACCGACGTCGCGCTTGGCGTGACCATTCCGGCGCGCAATGCGCGGGGGCGGCTGGCGCGGATCGGGCCGGTACTGGACCAGGTGCTGGCCAACCACGGCTATCCGCCATTGATCGAGAAATTGCTGGCCGAGGCGCTGGTCCTGACCGCTCTGCTCGGCTCGCAGCTCAAGGATCCCACGGGGCAGACGACGCTCCAGGCGCAGAC
>JBDSBX010000209.1:0-7456 GCA_039921365.1 Sphingomicrobium sp.
GCATAGTGGCGCGCGGCGGTCTCATACTCGACGTGCGCGGTCGAGATGGTGATGCCGCGCTCGCGCTCCTCGGGCGCCTTGTCGATGTTGGCATAGCTGGTGTAAACCGCGCCGCCGGTCTCAGCGAGCACTTTGGTGATCGCTGCGGTTAGCGAGGTCTTGCCATGATCGACGTGACCGATGGTGCCAATGTTGCAGTGCGGCTTCGTCCGCTCGAATTTAGCCTTCGCCATTTAACGCCTCTTCTTCTTTTGAAATTGTCGGGCGGCGCCGCCCAATGCGAACGCGCCCATTAGCTACAAAAAACCGGTTACGCCAGCTTCGCCTTGACCTCTTCGGCGACGTTTGCCGGCACTTCGTCATAATGTGAGAATTGCATCGAATATTGCGCCCTGCCCTGGGTGAACGAGCGCAGCTGGTTGACGTAGCCGAACATGTTGGCCAGCGGAACCATCGCCTCGATCGCCTGGGCGTTGCCGCGCGTGTCGGTGCCCTGGATCTGGCCGCGACGCGAGTTCAAGTCGCCGATGACGTCGCCGAGGTAATTCTCGGGAGTCACCACCTCGACCTTCATGATCGGCTCGAGGAGCTTGATGCCGGCCTTCTGGGCCGCTTCGCGCATCGCGCCGCGAGCGCAGATTTCGAACGCCAGCGCCGACGAATCGACGTCGTGATACTTGCCGTCGGTTAGGCGCACTTCGAAATCGATGATCGGGAAGCCGATCATCGATCCGGTCTCGGCGGTCTCGCGAAGGCCCTTTTCGACCGAAGGAATGAATTCCTTGGGGACGTTGCCGCCCTTGATCACGTCGCTGAAGACGAAGCCCGACCCGCGCGCGCCGGGCAGGACGTCGATGCGGATCTCGGCGAACTGGCCCGAGCCGCCCGACTGCTTCTTGTGGGTGTAAGTCAGCTCGACCGGCTTCGCGAGATATTCGCGATAGGCGACCTGCGGCTCGCCGACGTTGGCCTCGACCTTGAACTCGCGCTTCATGCGGTCGATCAGAATTTCGAGGTGGAGCTCGCCCATCCCCTTGATGATGGTCTGGCCCGATTCATGGTCGGAGGTGACGCGGAAGCTCGGGTCCTCGCGCGCCAGCCGATTGAGCGCGATTCCCATCTTCTCCTGGTCGGCCTTGGTCTTGGGCTCGACCGCGACCTCGATCACCGGATCGGGGAATTCCATCCGCTCGAGGATGATCGGGGCGTTGGTCGCGCACAAAGTCTCGCCGGTGGTGGTGTCCTTGAGACCCGCCAGCGCGACGATATCGCCGGCATAAGCGATCTGGATGTCCTCGCGGTCGTTGGCGTGCATCAACAGCATCCGGCCGACCTTTTCCTTTTTGTCCTTGACCGAGTTCATGACTTGCGACGCCGTCTCGAGCGAGCCCGAATAGATGCGGGCGAAGGTCAGCGTGCCGACGAATGGATCGTTCATGATCTTGAACGCCAGCGCCGAGAAGGGTGCATCGTCCGCCGGGGCGCGCGTGTCGGTGGTCTCGCCGTCGAGCTTGAGGCCTTCGACCGGCGGGATGTCGAGCGGGCTCGGCAGATAGTCGATGACCCCGTCGAGCAGCGGCTGGACGCCCTTGTTCTTGAACGCCGAGCCGCACAGCACGGGCACGAACGAGAAGTTCAGCGTGCCCTTGCGGATCAGCTTCTTGAGCGTCGCGGCGTCGGGCTCATTGCCTTCAAGGTACGATTCCATGACGGCGTCGTCCTGCTCGACGGCCATTTCAATGAGCTCCATGCGAGCGGCGGCGGCGGCATCGGCGAGTTCGGCCGGAATGGGATGATATTCGAACTTCGCGCCGAGGCTTTCCTCGAGCCAGATGATGGCGCGGTTCTCGACCAGATCGACGAGGCCCTTGAAGCCGCCCTCGATACCGATCGGCAGATAGAGCACCGCCGGCCGCGCGCCGAGGCGATCCTTGATCATGCTGACGCACATCTCGAAATTGGCGCCGGTGCGGTCGAGCTTGTTGATAAAGCACATCCGCGGCACGTTATATTTCTCGGCCTGCCGCCAGACGGTTTCGGACTGCGGCTCGACCCCGGCAACACCGTCGAAACAGGCGACCGCGCCATCGAGCACGCGCAAACTGCGCTCGACCTCGATCGTGAAGTCGACGTGTCCCGGGGTGTCGATGATGTTGATCCGATGCTCGGGGCCGTTGCCCTCGTCACCGCTCCAGAAACAAGTCGTCGCGGCCGAGGTGATGGTGATCCCGCGCTCCTGCTCCTGCTCCATCCAGTCCATGGTCGCGGTGCCCTCGTGGACCTCGCCGATCTTGTAGGACTTGCCGGTGTAATAGAGGATTCGCTCCGTCGTCGTCGTCTTGCCGGCGTCGATGTGCGCCATGATACCGATGTTGCGATAGCGTTCGAGCGGATGGCTGCGGGCCATTTCTTATGTTCCTTGGCGATGTCGGGAGCCGCCTGCGCGGTGCTCCCGCAATATAGGTATGAAAATTACCAGCGCCAGACTGACCAGCGCCAGCTGGTTACCAACGATAGTGGCTGAAGGCGCGGTTGGCTTCGGCCATGCGGTGCGTGTCTTCGCGCTTCTTGACCGCATTGCCGCGATTCTGCGACGCGTCCATCAACTCGCCCGATAGCCGCGCCGACATCGTCTTCTCCGACCGGGCGCGAGCGGCGGTGATCAGCCAGCGGATGGCGAGCGCCTGGGCGCGCTCGCTGCGAACTTCGACCGGCACCTGATAGGTGGCACCGCCGACCCGGCGGCTGCGGACCTCGATACCCGGCTTCACGTTGTTCAACGCCTCGTGAAAGACGCCGATTGGATCCTTCTTGAGGCGCGCTTCGACGCTTTCGAGAGCGCCGTAGACAATGCCTTCGGCGACCGACTTCTTGCCGTCGAACATCACCGAATTCATGAACTTGGACAGCACCTCATCCCCAAATTTGGGATCGGGCAGGATTTCGCGCTTCTCTGGGCGGCGACGACGGGACATTGGATTGTTCCTTTCTCTTCAGCCTTATCCGGAACCCGTCCGGGGCTTACTCGTGCGGATTATTTGGGACGCTTGGCGCCGTACTTCGAACGCGACTGGCGGCGGTCCTTGACCCCTTGCGTGTCGAGCACGCCGCGCAGCACGTGATAGCGGACGCCGGGAAGATCGCGGACACGGCCGCCGCGGATCAGCACGACGCTGTGCTCCTGCAGGTTGTGGCCCTCGCCCGGGATGTAACTGATCACTTCGCGCTGGTTTGTCAGGCGGACCTTGGCGACCTTACGCAGCGCCGAGTTCGGCTTCTTCGGAGTGGTCGTATAGACCCGGGTGCAGACGCCGCGCTTTTGCGGGTTCTGCTCCATCGCCGGGACCTTGGACTTGGCCTTCTGCGGTTCGCGACCCTTGCGGATCAGCTGGTTAATCGTCGGCATGAAGCCTTCACCTTCTTTGTGGTTACTTTGCTCGAACGCAAAGCGCGAAGGCTGGCGGCAAGCCCCCCTTTCACAAGGAGCGCCCTGCCGGGCCTTCACGTCGTTGAGCAATGTTCAGCTCTTGTCCGCCGGGGGATCGCAAATCGAGGCCCCCGCGGACGACCGGCCCAATAGCCGGGGTCGGCCGCAGGGTCAACGGGGGTCGCTCCGACAGTCTCCCTGCCAACCGCCCAATGGGCGCCCAATTGCTCATCGAGCTGGTCGGGGTCGAACGGGTCGAGTCCCGAGCCCGGGAACAGGCAGAATTCGCCGAACAACGGCCGGCCGTCGATCTCGTAAAAGTCGACCCGAAGGAAATCATGGCCAGCCCCGAGCCGCTCGGCGGCGGCCAGCATGATTTCGAAGCTGGCCGGCCTTTGGTGGGCAGAGGTCATGGTCGACAGCGGCCGCCAATCGCGATCAAGCTGGCTCCAGCGGTGGCGCCCAGCACGCTCCTCATGAAGCTGGACGACGACCGCCCGCCCGCCGAAAACATAGAGTTTGAAGTCGAGCGGAAGCGCCTGGCCAGTGCCGAGATAGGGCTCGACAATCAGGCCCGGATGGGCGGCTCGATAATGCCATTCGCCAAGCGCCGCACCGTAGCGGCTGGCTAGCCAGCGCGGCGCCGTGGTGCGCGCCCGCTGCCAGTCCAACCGGTCGCGGACGACGACACACTGGCCGCAGCCGTGGTTCGCCTTGACCATGAACGGCATCGGCCACTGCGGCCCGACCGGCAGCACCGAGCCCCGCCACAGCGTTGGCACGACCATCTGGCTGCCGAGCAGGGCAGCGGCGATCGCCTTGCTATGGCTCTTGTCGGTCAGCCGGGCGCGGTCGGGGCAGCGATCGTAAAGCTTGCGCCACTGGACCCATTCGGTGAACCGGCGCGGCCGGTCGAGGTCGGGCCAGCGGCCGTGGCGCCAGCGATACAGCAGCGACAGATGGAGCCGTGCCACGCTCCTGCCATCCGCAATCCCGGTCATGACGCCATGCTTCCTGCAATCCCACCGATCCTGAAAGCGGCGAGCCGCTCGTAATATGGGCGACAGCGCTCCGCCAGCCGGCGCGCCTCGTCGGGGAGTTGCGCGGGGTCGTTGTCCGGCGGGCCGAAGCCGGTGCTGGCCTCGACCGCGGCATACCAGTGGGGCGCCCATGGGCCGTCGGTTTGGCGGCGGCCGGATGCCCAGGCGAGCATCGCCGGGTCCCACGCAATCCCAAGCGCGGCGCATAGCTTCGACTGGACGGCCTCGGGGTTTGCCAGCACATCGCTCGCCTCAACCACGGGCGGCGCGTGCCCGAGCCGATCGGCCTCGCGATCGAAGAAATCGGCCTGGCGCTCCAGCCCGAAATCCTCGAAGCAGGCCGCTTCGCGCTGGCGCAGATAGGAAGCGATCATGGCCTCTGGCCGGCGGATCAAAAAGGCGTGGGTGAAGCCGGCGAAATCGTCATAGCCGACCGGCCCGACCATGTGGTGCGACATGTGTTTCTGGTACCAGACGGGCGCTCGCCCGGGCGCCGGGCCGGCGAGCGCGCGCATCACGCCTGCCCAGTCGCAATCCATCGCCGCGATCACCGTGTCGCGCATCGGGTGATCGGCGCGGGTATCCTTGAGGAAAGCGCCGTAGAACGGCTCGTCGGAGACGACCGTGTCGGCGCGATTGCCGAAGCTGCGCATCATCGCCGTCGACAGGTTGCGCGGGCCAGACCACATAGCGATGCGCCGGGTCACGGCCGCGTCGCGCTCGCTACATCCTCCTCGATCCGGGCGCGATAGAGCGTCTGCAGCCGCTCGGTCAGCGGCCCGCGGCCGTCGCTCAAATGCCGACCGTCGACGGCGCGGACCGGCACGACGCCGGCGAACGTGCCGGTAACGAAGGCTTCGTCGGAACCATAGACGTCGGTCAGCGAGAAATTCTTCGCGGACACCGGAATGCCGTTGGCGTGGCACAGTTCGAGGACGTTGGCGCGGGTGATCCCGCCGAGGCAGTAATCGCCGCTCGAGGTCCACACTTCGCCCTTGCGGACGATGAAGAAGTGGGTCGAATTGCAGGTCGCGACGAAGCCGTGCGGGTCGAGCATCAGCGCTTCGTCGGCGCCGGCCTCGATGGCCTGGATGCAGGCGGTGATGCAGTTCAATTTCGAGTGCGAGTTGAGCTTCGGGTCCTGGACCGCCGGATCGCCGCGGCGGACATGGACGGTGAACAGCCGAATGCCGTCCTCGATGATGGCCGGCTCGGGCTGCTTATATTCGGCGACGATGACGACGGTCGCCCCGCCGACCACGACGCGGGGGTCCTGGTACGGGGTCAAACGGACCCCGCGCGTGACCATCAGCCGGACGTGCCCGCCATCGGTCATGCTGTTCGCGTCGAGCGTCTCGTAAAGGCGCCGGGTGAGCGCGTCGCGATCGAGCCCGATATCCATCGCGATGGCCTTGGCGCCCTCGAACAAGCGGTCGAGATGGCGATCGAGGAACGCGATCCGTCCGTGGTGGACCCGCAGGCCTTCCCAGACGCCGTCGCCGAGCGCGAAGCCGCTGTCGAACACCGAGACGACGGCTTCGGCGCGCGGCTTCAATTCGCCGTTGACGCTGATCAGGATCGCGGCGTTGCGCGGGTCCGAGACGTCGTGGATCGATTGCGCCATGCCAAGCCCTTCAACCGTGGGCGCCGACTTGGCAAGCAACGCCGGTCAGCCGCCGCGCGGCCAGGTCCATGCCACCCACGCGATCACCAAGGTCAGCGCGACGTCGACCGAACCCACGAAAAGGTAATTCAGCGGCGCGCCTTGCATCGTCAGGATCACGATCACCGTATAGGTCAACGCGACCGCGACATTCAGCCAGCGGCCGGCCGCGGCCTTCACAACCAGGGTCAGGGTTATCATCAGGCTGGGGATCACCATCATCAGCGAAAAGCCGGTGTGCGCCGCCCTCCCACCTGTATCGCAGTCTTATGTCAGCAATACACGTGAGCTGCAAGGCGACGGTGTGGGTCGGCGCTCGCCCGCCACTCGACGGTGCCGCCGCCTAGCCCACCGGGATCGGGCGGGGTCCGCGCGACTTGCGGCCGAACGCGCGCGGCTGACGGACGAATGGCTGCGGGTCGAACAATTGCTCGAGCGGGGGGCCGTCGGAAACCAACTCTTCGAAGGCGACGGGTTCGGGCACTTCGACAACAGGCGCGACGACCAGCGCTGCTTTCCTGGCTTTTCGAGCGGGTCGCTTTTTGGGTGCCGCCGCGACCGGATCGGGCTCGGGTTCAGGCTCCGCCAGGACCTCCGGTTCGTAGGCGAAAACCTCGTCTTGCACAGCCGCTTCGACTTCGACCGCTGGCACTGGCGCCATGGCGGGTTGCGCCTCCTCGATGCGCTCGCGGCGCGCAAACAGGCCGAGCGACCGATAGAGTGCAAACAGCGCCACGATCGCCGCCGACCCGAGCAGCGACGACGATCCGGTCTCATCCCACGCCCCGGCAAACGAAGCGGCTAGGGCTAGAGCGCAGAGGACCTCAAAAAGGACCTTCCCGCGCGAACGCTGGTGGCTGTGCATAGGCCTTCTCCCAGGCACGAGTGTGCGACCTGGTCCCTACCTAAGGGTTAACGGCCGCTACTCGGTTGTTTTGCCGTCCCATTCCTCGTGGGTGGCCAGGGCCTCCGCCTTGGTCGCCTCGACCAGCTTGTCGACATGCTCGGGCGGGCCATAGATCGTGTAGAGCCGAAGCGGCCCGGCGCCGGTGTTGCGGACGTTGTGGCGAGCGCCGGCTGGCACAATCACCGCGAAGTCCGCTTCGACCCGATTCTCGACCCCGTCGATATCGACCGCGCCCGTGCCCTCCTCGAAGCGGAAGAACTGGTCGCGGTCGGGATGGACTTCTGAGCCAATCTCCTCACCGGGCTGAAGCGTCATCAGCACCAGTTGAAGGTGCCCGCCGGTGTAGAGCACGCGGCGAAAATCGTCGTTCTCGGCGGTGCGCGTTTCGATATTGTCGCAATAGCCTTTCACTTGGCGTC
>JBDSBX010000210.1:0-2908 GCA_039921365.1 Sphingomicrobium sp.
GATGAGAATTTTTCCTACGCCATGGCGGGTGGAAATTTGATCGCCCTGGCCGTCACGCTTTACCTGTTCCGCCAAGCGCCCAAGCATGGCCGGCCGTTCTTGATTGCCGCGGGCTTCATCGCCGCACAGGAGATTACCTTCGAGACGCTGGGGCGCATCCCGGCATGGGCGCCGATGTTCGCCAGCGTCTCCGATGTGAATCTGCCATTCCTGCTCCTCCTGACTGGCATCGCCAGTGCCGGGATCGCCTGGCACGGATGGGTTGCCGGCGCGCGTCCGGGAACCCCCAGGGCGGCGTTGGCGGCCTGACGACCGACTAACCGCGGACGGGAATCCAAAGTCCGCAATGGGTCGAAATAGGTCATAAGCCTAATGTCCGGAATGGGTGGAAACCGGACATTCCGGTCAGCACTCGTTAAACTCGGTGATCTTTAGGCCCTCATTTTGGGTGGACTGAATGAGTGTCCGCCTTGCTGAATTGCGCGCAGCCTCGGACGCGGATCGGTAGACGAGATCAATCCGATACTCGCCCTGATTGAATGTTGAGTGCTGGGAAGCATTGGGATTACAACGATCGTCCGGCACTGGGGTTACGGTCAAGCTCGCGCTCGCTCCGTCGAGCCAAAACATTCGGCTGGGGTCATTGCCTAGCCCGTTGCGATCCCGAGCCTCGACAGACGCATCGAATTGTCTTGAGAGATTTTGAACAAGCCGCTCGGCTCGCTGCTTTGAAGCGTGGATTGTGAAGTTATCTTGGTCGGGGCGGCTGACAGTGAAGCCGCATCCGCCAAGCAGGATAAGAACCATCACAACGCGCCATTTCATTCCGCTAACTTAGCTGGGGCGCCAATGTCCGCAATGGGTCGAAAGCGGACTCTTAAAACCCGAGCCTTGCGGTCAGCCGAATATCCCGCCCAGCCAGCGGCGCGTAATCCTTGAGCAGGCTCGAATGCCGCCGCGCGACGACGTCGAACAGATTATTGGCCTGGAGCGACAAAGTCAGCTCCGGCTTGTCGGCCAGCGGGTGCCAGTCGAGCGACGCATTGACCAGCGTGTAACCGGGCGTCCTCGTTTCGAGTGGCGCGGTCCTGTTCTGCGCCAACGCATGCTCGACTTCGATCCGGCCGTCGACCGACCCTCTTGCCCCGGTCAGCGCGCCGAGCAATCGGAACGGCGGGACCTGCGGCGCCGGTCCGAAACCCTTGATCGTCGCCCGGACCGCGTCGGCGCCGAACTCGGCTCCCCAATCCACGCCGAGCGCCTGGCCGAGCCTGACGTCGCCCGACACTTCGAACCCGTAATAATCGGCCTTGCCCTCACGGAATTCGTAAACCGGCAAATCGTCCTCGGCGTCGCCGGTCCGGGTCGAAAAAATGAAGTTTGAGAAACGGCTGGTGAACAAATTGGCGGTCAAATGAACCGGCCCGGTGTTGCGGTGCAGGCTGGCTTCGACCGACAGGCTGCGCTCGGGCTTGAGCCGCGGGTCGCCGATCTCGAACGACTGGCTGCCGCCGTGCGGGCCGTTGGCGAACAATTCGTCAATCGCCGGCGCTCGGGCGCTCGATGAAATCGAAAGGCCGGTGCGCCATCCGCCAGCGAACTCGTAACTGCCGCCGAGCGAGCCCGAGAAGGTGGTGAATTTGCGGCTCGCGGCGGGTGTCTCAATTTGTTCGTCGGCCTTGGCGGTCAGCCGGCTGAACTCGACGCGGCCGCCGGCCTCCAGCCGGAACGGCGCGTTGACCAGGGTCTGCAGCGTGAACAGCCCACTCTGCTTTTGCTGGGCGTTGGGCAGGAATTTCTCCTCGCCGACAATGCGGACATCGCGATTGAGATATTGCACGCCGCTGGTGCCACCCCAGCCCGAGCGTCCGGTCTGGACCAGCTCGGCCCGCGCTTCGCCGCCATTGCTGAAAAAGCTCGAGCCGATCGCGCCATCGGGCTCCAGCTCGTCATGGCGGTACTTCGCATAGCCGCCACGCAACCGTGCCTGGCTGAACACACCGCTCAGCGGGACTTCCGCTCGCCCGTCGTAACGCGTTTGTTCGGCATCGATGGTCGGCGCCTCGGGCTCGATTCCGGGATTGAGCGAGAAGCGGATCGGGACGCCGTATTTGCTGGTGTGACGGCTGATCGACGCCCCGACCTTCAAGCTTCCGTCGACGTAGCCAAGGCCACCGGCAATATCGGCGATGCGGCCGGCCGTGTTGGGCAGCTTGCCCTTGAGGTCGGCGAGCGCCCGGATGGCGGGATCCGGGCTGGCCAGCGCCTCGTCGCGCAGTTCGTCGGACAGCAAATGGCCGCCGGTGCGAATATTATCGAACTTGGCATAGCTGCCATCGCCGTGGAGCACGAAATGACCGCCGAGCGGGACATCGACGGCAAGGTTGCCGGAGCGCTCATTGGCGGCGCTGCCATAGTTGAGGATGGCATCGACGCCGACCGGGCCGTCCGGCACGTCGCGCGGGATTCGCGAATCGATGACATTGACGACGCCGCCGATTGCCGACGAGCCGAACAGCAGTGCCGAAGGGCCGCGCAGCACTTCGATCCGCTCGGCGGTCAGCGGGTTGATGGCGATCGCGTGATCCGGGCCGGACGAGCTCAGATCGAGGCTGCCGATGCCGTCGGTGAGCACGCGAACACGATCGCCGGACAGGCCGCGCAGCACCGGCGAGGAGGCGGTCGGTCCGAAGCTGGTCGAGGATACGCCCGGCTGGCGGGCCAGCGTCTCGCCGATGCTCGGCCGGACCTGGCGGGTCAAATCCTCCTGGTCGAGCACCGAGATGCCGCTCAGCACGTCGCCCGCGTTGCGGCGGACGCCGGTGACGATGATTTCGCTATCATGATCCTTGTGCGCGGCGTCGGCAGTCGGCGCCGGCGCCGCCGGGGAGTCCATGGCGTCGGCGCT
>JBDSBX010000211.1:0-3289 GCA_039921365.1 Sphingomicrobium sp.
GCGCTCTACGCCGTGCTCTATATCTTGCTGAGCCTCGAGGCCTATTCGCTGCTGATCGGCGCGATGCTGCTCTTCGCGGCGCTGGCCGGTGTGATGTTCGCAACGCGGCGGATCGACTGGAGCGGGAGGAAGGACGAAACCGCCTGAGCGCTCGACGGGATATTGGGGAATGCGCTCGGCTCGGTTAGACGCGTCGTCATGACCGACACAGTGCCGCCCAAGCGGATTTTCCCCACCTCCAAGGTCGATGCGCGCGCTGCCCGGCATGTGCCGTCGAGCCCGCAGACCGAAAGCGCGGCTTACAAGCTCGCTTTCCAGGACAGCGAATTCCTGCTGCGCGAGGATTTGCGCCCGGTCCGCTTCCAGCTCGAGCTGCTCAAGCCCGAGCTCTTCCTCGACGAAGCCAGAATCGGCTCGACCATCGTCTTTTACGGCTCGGCGCGGATCCCCGAACCCGGCGAGGCCGATGCGTTGATCGCCGCCGCGACCAGCGATGAGCAGCGCGCGGTGGCCGAGCGGCTGAAGGTCAAATCGCATTATTACACCGTCGCTTACGACCTCGCCCGGCTCGCCAGCCGCTGCGCCGTGGACGAGGACGGGTGGCGGCATTTCGTCGTTTGCTCGGGGGGCGGCCCGGCGATCATGGAGGCCGCCAACCGCGGCGCAGCCGACGAGGGGCGCGACAGCATCGGCCTCAATATCGTTCTGCCGCACGAGCAACTGCCCAACCGTTTCGTGACCCCGGAATTGAGCTTCCAGTTCCACTATTTTGCGCTGCGCAAGATGCATTTCCTGTTGCGGGCCCGGGCGGTCGCCGTGTTTCCCGGCGGTTCCGGCACGTTCGACGAGATGTTCGAGCTGCTGACGCTGATCCAGACCGGCAAGGTGCGGCCGCTGCCGATCCTGCTGTTCGGCTGCGAATTCTGGAACAAGGTGGTCAACTTCCAGGCGCTGGTCGACGAGGGCGTGGTCTCGGCCGGCGACCTCGATCTGATCCACTGGTGCGAAGACGCCCAGGAAGCATGGGATTTCGTCCAGCGCTATTACGACAAAGACTAGCGGGCGCGCGAAGCCGCGGTGAGCGCGATAAATTCGTCCGGGCTCGCCGAGGCAATCTCGTCGCGGACAGCGTCCAGGTTGAGGTCTGCCGCCCGGCGGAACCGGATGCAGCTCTTGCCCATGTTCAGCTTGTGCCCGGAAGCGGCAAATGCCCGCGCCAGCTGCTCGATTCGGTCCGCCGAGGCGTAGGCGCAATTGAGATAGAGCGAGTTGTAGTTTTTCTGCGCGGCGAGCGCGGCGTAGACCAAAGGCTGCTGGTTATAGGTCGGGCCGCTCCGCTCGATCGGCGCTTCCCAGCTGATCATCCCCCACGCCATGCGCTCGCAATAGCCGTCCGGCATCGCCGAATTGACGCAATCTCGCACTTGCTTGAGCTCGGCGGCGCGCTGTGGCTCCAGTTCGGCGAGATAATCATCAGGTGTAAGCGCTTTGCTGCTGACCACCTTCCTGGACCTAATTCGGCTTGCGAACGTCCGACGGTCCGGTCAGCTTGGCCGCGCCCTCGCCGCCGACATTCTTCGGGTTGGCGCCGGTCTGCTGCTCGGTCAGGACCGGCTCCTTTTCCGCCTTTTGCGGGCCAGTGGCCGGCCCGGTGCCAGGCTTGCTTGCCGAGGCATCCGGGGCCGCGGCGGGCGGCGCCGCGGGAAGCGGCTGCGGCGCATCGCTGTGAGCGTTCAAAAAGGCGATGACATTGGCGCGGTCTTCGGGCTTGCTCAGGCCGGCGAACGTCATCTTGGTGCCGGGCGCGAATTTCTTGGGATTGGCCAGCCATTCGCTCAGGTTGGCGAAGTTCCAGCTGCCGCCCTTGCCGCTTAGCGCTTCGGAGAAAGCGAAGCCATTCGCGCCTTTGCCGATCGGCTCCCCGAGGACTGCCCACAAATTGGGGCCAAGCTGGTTGGCGCCGCCCTTGTCGGCATTGTGACAGGCGGCGCATTTCTTGAAGACTTGTTCGCCCAGCGCGGCATCGGCGACCGAGAAATCGATCGGTTTTTCAGCCGCGGCGCCACCCTCGCCTTCGACCACCACGCCCTCGATCGGATAGCCCATTTTCTCGGGCCGTCCGCCGTGAAAATACAGTCCGCTGACGATCGACGAACCCAAGGTGACAATGCCGGCAAACAGCACCCAGCCGGAAATGGTCGAGAAACGGTCGTTCATTCAGATCTCCGCTCGGCCGGGCCGACGAATGCCTTGGATTGGCCTGCCCTTTAGGCAGGAGTCGGGGCATCTTCAAGCAGGCGCGCCGGCGTGTCGGACTTGCCCGCGCGGCGCTCCACCGACCGCGCCAGCACTTGCCTCGCGGCGTGGCGGTAAAGCGTTGGCAACCCCGCCTGGTCGAGCCGGTCGATCGGGTGCCACCAACCATCGCCGTCCGCCCCGTTTGCCGGGAGCACGGACAAATCGAGCGCGAAATGGGTAAAGACGTGACGGATGCAGGCGAGCGGCGGCGCGGGCAGAGGCACCGGCCGGTCGGTCCAGTCCGGGCCCGGGAGCGCCGCCATTCCGCCGAGCAAGCCCTTGGCCGGGCGGCGCACCAGCCAGACCGCGCCGTCGCGCTCGATCCAATGGGCGATTCCGTGGCGCTGCGGCCGAACTCGTTTCGCCTTGGGCGCCGGAAAGGCCTCTGGCGTACCACTGTCGAACGCCGCGCAGTCGGGGCGCAATGGGCAAGCCGGGCAGTCGGGCGCTCTGGGCCGGCAGATTGCGGCGCCAAGGTCCATCATCGCCTGGGCAAAGTCCCCCGCCTGGCCGGCAGGTAACATCGCTTCCGTGAGCGAACGGATTTCGCTTGGTCGAGGCTGCTCAAGCCCGTGAAGCCGGGCAACGACGCGGGTGACATTGGTGTCGATCGCCGCCGCATCCTGGCCGAAGGCGATGGCGGCGATTGCGGCGGCGGTATAGTCGCCGATCCCGGGCAAACGCCTGAGCTGTGCCTCGGTGGTGGGGAAGCCGCCATCGGCCGCGACTTGTCGTGCGCAGGCGATAAGATTGCGGGCGCGGGCGTAATAGCCAAGCCCCGCCCATTCGGCGAGAATTGCTTCGTCGCTGGCTTGGCCAAGCGCTTTGATGGTCGGCCAGTTGGCGACGAACCGCTCGAACCGCGGGGTCACCGCGGCAACCGTGGTCTGTTGGAGCATGACCTCGCTGAGCCACACCCGATAGGGATCGGGAGCAGGCCGCCCGGGGGGCGCTCGCCATGGCAAGCGGCGCGCATGATGCAGATAATGCG
>JBDSBX010000212.1:0-8205 GCA_039921365.1 Sphingomicrobium sp.
TGGGGGCGAAATAGGATCGACGAGTGCAATAAAGGCCTGATTGCCGGCCGGCCTGAATGAGCCGTAAAACCGTTCATCACCACAAGTGCTAACGATAACGAAGCACTCGCAATTGCTGCGTAACTGACGGCCTAACGGCCTGAAGTTACAAAGACAAAAGCGCGGTCGGACCCCGCCGGGCAACAGAAGGGGATTCCAGCGGCCTCCGGAGGAGCCGGGCAACAGAATCCTCCGGACTTTTTGATGCTGTCCGGATGCGAGCCTGTTGACCGGGCCGACCACAATTGCGCTGGGCCGGGCAACAGAATCCCCTGGACCTATTCCTCACCATTGGCCGCTTGGTCGAACCTGTCTTGCAAGCCGGCGATCCTGATCGCATGGCATGTCTTTCCAGGGGGACATTTCATGCGCCGCACTTTTCTCGCGATCCTGCTTGCCGCCAGCGCTTCCAGCGCCTTGCACGCCGCTCCGACGCCCAATGAGCAGCTGATGGTGCCGCCGGCCAACGCCGACCATTTCGTCGTCATCTCGGAGGCCGGCAAGCATGGCGATGAGTGGCGGTGGACGCTGCCGGACGGAAGCATCGCCTATCGCGAATCGATCCTGCTGCGCGGGCTGGTTTACGAGCAGGACGAGGTCGTCCAGCTCGGCAAGGATGGCACGCCGGCCAAGATAACCATCCGCGGCGTTACCCCGAGCGGCGATTCTGCCGAAACCTTTGCGATCGACCAGGCGATGGCTCGCTGGAAAAGCCCGGTGGATGAGGGTCACGCGGCCCATTCGGCGCCGACCTTCTATGTCACCAGCGGCGGCACGTTCCTGTCGAACGACACCTTGTTGCCGGCGCTTCTCTCGGCCGGAACGAGCGGGCTGAGCCTGCTGCCGTCGGGGCGCGGCACGCTGCAACCGTCGCGCACGCTAACCGTGACTGGCCCGGCAGGGCCGAAGACGATCAAGCTCTATTTCATCAAGGGCATCCAGCAAAACCCGCAGCCAGTCTGGCTCGATGAGAGCGGCAAACTGTTTGGCGTCTATGCCGGACTGGGGCTGTTCCCGGCCGGCTATGAGGACAATCTCAAAGCGATCATCGCCGCCCAGGACGCGGGCATCGCCGAGCTCGCGCCGGCGATCGCCAGCCGCTTCCTAACCGATGACTCGCGGCGGCCGGTGCTGTTCCGGAATGTCCGGATGTACGACGCCGATGCCCAGCGCTTCGTCAGCGGTCGGGACGTCTATGTCGAGCGCGGCAAGATCCTACGAGTCGGCGCGACCAAGGCCGGGGCGGCGCCGACCGGAGCGCGGGTCATCGACGGCAAGGGCAAGACACTGGTCCCGGGGCTGTGGGACATCCACATGCACATGTCCGACGATTTCTCCGCGCTGGCCGAAGTCGCGATTGGCGTGACGTCGTTCCGCAACCCCGGCGGATCGATCGAACTCGCCCAGTCGCAGACGCGACGCCGGGTCCAGGGGACGCTGCTGGCACCCGAAGGCTTCACCTCGGTGATCGTCGACGGCAAGGGGCCGTTGGCGGCGCAGGGCAGCCTTACCGTCAGCAGCCTCGAGGAAACGCTCGCGGCGGTTCGCAGGATCAAGGACGCCGGGATGACGGGCGTCAAATTCTACACATCGATGACGCCGGCCTGGATCGCCCCGGCCGCCGCTGAGGCGCATCGGCTGGGCCTCCACGTCCACGGCCATATCCCGGCGGGCATGCGCACGCTCGATGCGATCAATGCCGGCTATGACGAAATCACCCACATCTATTTTTCGACCATGCAGGCGATGCCGGACGAAGTCGTCGCCAAGTCCAACGGGCTGATGCGGCTGCTCGGGCCCGGTAAATATTTCAAGGACGTCGATTTCAACGCCGAGCCGACTAAGACGGTGATCGCGACCATGGCGAAGCGCGGCACCGTCCTCGACCCGACGCTGGTGGTGGTCGAATCGGTGCTGATGGCCAAGGCGGGGACGCTCGGCGAGGCGTACCGCGCTTATGCCGGCACGCTGCCCCCGGCGACCGAGCGAGGCTTGAAGGGCGGCCCCTTGCCCTTGCCCGAAGGAACCACCTCGGCGGAGACCGCCGCCAGCTTTCACCACATGGTCGATTATGTGAACGTGCTGCGCAAAGCCGGCGTGCCGATCGTCGCCGGGACCGACGGAGCCGGGCTCGAGCTGGTCCGCGAGCTGGAGCTGTACGTCGAAGGCGGCATGACTCCGGCCCAGGCCCTGGCGACGGCAACAATCGGCGCCGCGCGCAACGTCCACGTCGACGACCGCACAGGTTCCATCAAAGTCGGCAAGGAAGCCGATCTGCTGCTGGTCGATGGCGATCCGTCGAAGCGGATCGGCGATCTGCGCCATGTGGACCAGGTGATGCTCGACGGGGCGCTGCTCGATGGCGATGGGCTGCGCGCCGCTGCGGGCTTCAGCGGCAAGGCAAAATGATTTCGTAGCCTAAGACTAAATCGCATATACTCGGGCCGGGCAGGCTAGCCGGGGGTAAATATGCGCGCTTGGAAAATGCTGGTCGCGGCGGCGGTGCTGTCGCTCAGTGGGTGCTTGTGGACTCCCGGCAAGTGCGCTTCACAGCTGGCCCTGCACAAGGGCGGTGCGTTCGTGCTCGATTATCGCGGCGAGATCGTCCTGCAGATGCCGGACGACAAGGATCAGCCGTCACCGCCGTGGAATGCGGGGATGGCGCACTGCTACAAGGATGGGCGCGTCCTGGGGACGGAAATTGCCGAGGTAATTCCGCAGGTTGGGTCAGCTGCAGGATCCAAACCAGACCCCGCCGCCCGGCCCTGCACGCCAGCCGAACTCGTCAGCCTCAAGAAAAGTTATAATCAGCAGATCGCCGACCAGGCCGGCAAGCGGAGTGAAAAGGCCGAGCAAATGGCGAAAATCTTCGGCCTTCCTGGTGCCGACGATGAGTCCAACCGCCGCTTCGCCGCCAACTTGCTGAAATATAAGGGGTGGCGGTCGGCAACATATCGCGGGAAGGGCGTGTTCGACGTCGACTATCATTTCGAGGGACGCGCCGACCAGGACTTTGCCTTCCCGATGATTCCGGATTCCGATCTCCTCGTGCCGTTTATCGCTATCCGCAGGCGGAATGACGGCGCGGTGCTGGTGACGGCGCCGGCCTTGACCGGCGGCTCCGGCCCGTTCGGAGCGCGGGCCATGGCGGCGGGCATGCCGGATTCAAATGACGGCCCGAAATCGCGAGCTGAAGGGCGCTTTACGGTGACCACCGACGCGGAGATCCTGACTAACAACAGCGAGTATGGGGCGACGGCGGCGCCATCCGGCAAGCAGGTTCATTGGGACGTCGGGCCCGGGTCCAAGAAAATCCCCGAGATGCTGGTTCGCCTTTAGGGGCGCCGCTTCAGTTCGTCGCGGATCTCGGTGAGGAGGTCGAGTTCGCTCGGCCCGGCGGGCGCGTCCGCGGGCTTGCGGGTCATCCGATTGGCCCAGCGGACGAGCAGGAAGATCACGAACGCCAGGATCAGGAAGTTGATGACGACCGTGATGAACTGGCCCCAGCCGAGCACCGCGACGCCGGCCTTTTTCAAGTCCGCGTAGTTGGTCATGCTGCCGGCATAATTGTCGGGCACCGGTCCAAGGACGGTGAAGTAATTGGCGAAATCGAGCCCGCCGAAGGCCGCGCCGACGGTCGGCATGATGATGTCGTCGGTCAGGCTGGCGGTGATGGTGGCGAAGGCGGCGCCGATGATCACGGCGACGGCGAGGTCAAGGACATTGCCCCGTGCGACAAAATCGCGGAACTCCGTGAGCATCATTTCTCCCTTGTCGCTGCGAGCTGCCGCATCTTAGCCGCGGTGTTGCCAATTGAAAGCGGGGTCCCGCCACTCTACCTATCCGGCCACGTGCCGCAATTTAGGGATGACTAACATGACCGCACTCCGCCGTTTTGGCCTGCTTGCACCGCTGGCCGCGCTCGGCCTCGCCGGCTGCGGGCTCAACAGCGTCCCGACCGCCGAAGAGAATGTCAACGCCAAGTGGGGCCAGGTACAAAGCGAATATCAGCGCCGTGCTGACCTCATCCCGAACCTGGTCGAGACCGTGAAGGGTTATGCCAAGCAGGAAAGCGGTGTCCTGATCGCTGTCACCCAGGCGCGCGCGGATGCCGGCAAAGTCCAGCTCAACGCCAGCGACCTCGACGACCCGGCCAAGGTCCGCGCGTTCAACGACGCGCAAGGGCGGCTGACCCAGGCGATCATTCCGCTCCAGCGGCTGCAAGAGGCTTATCCGGATCTCAAGTCGAACCAGAACTTCCTCACCCTGCAGAACCAGATCGAAGGCACCGAGAATTCGATCCTTGTCTCGCGCAAGGACTATAACGAGGCGGTGCAGGCCTATAACACCCGCATCCGCACCTTCCCCGACGCGATCGGCGCCAAGATTTTCTACGGCGCCAAGCCCAAGGTGCCGTTCGAGGCCGCCGCCGGGTCGCAAACCGCGCCCAAGGTCGATTTCAACTCCGCCGGTTGATGTGAAGCACCTCCTCGCCGCCTTGTGGCTGGCGCTGTTCGCGCTGGCCGCTCCCGCCGCGGCGCAGACGTTTCCGCCGCTCACCGGCCGCGTTGTCGACCAGGCGGGCCTGCTGCGCCCGGAACAGGTGCTCGATCTGACCAGCAAGTCCGAATCGCTCGAGGCGAGGACGGGCCGGCAATTCGTCGTGGCGACGGTCAAGAGTCTCGAGGGCCGGACGATCGAGGATTATGGATATCGACTGGGCCGGACGTGGGCGATCGGCCAAAAGGGCAAGGATGACGGCGTCATCCTGCTGGTCGCGCCCAACGAGAAAAAGGTCCGGATCGAGACCGGCTACGGCGCGCGCGTTTTTCTGACCGACGGTCTGTCGGGCATGATCGTCCGCGATGCGATCTTGCCGCGGTTCAAGGCCGGCGATTTTGGTGGAGGGATTACCGCCGGCGCCGACCAGATCGTCAAGACGATGAGCCTGTCGCCCGCAGATGCGCAACGCTATGCCGACGAAGCGGCCAAGCGCGAAGCGTCGCGCGCCACTGGCGGGTCGGCGATCCTGCCGGCGTTCTTCTGGGTGCTGATCCTGGCCTTCGTGCTGCTGTCGATGCTGCGCCGGGCAACGGGTCGCCGCTACCGCCGCCAAAAGGGCGGCATCAGCCCGTGGGTCGTGCTGTGGGGCCTGAATGAGCTGGGCAACAATCGCCGGGGCGGCTGGGGTGGCGGCGGTTCCGGCTGGGGCGGCGGCGGCGGCTTCGGTGGCGGCGGCGGCGGTTTCTCCGGCGGCGGTGGCGGCTTTGGCGGCGGCGGAGCATCGGGCGGATGGTGACGCCGCGCTTGAGCGAAGCCGACCACGCCAAGGTCAGTGCCGCCATTTCGGCCGCGGAAGCGAAGAGTAACGGCGAAATCGTCGCCGTCGCGACCGACCTCAGCGATCCCTATCACGACGTCGCGCTCCACTGGGCGGTAATTGTCCTGATCGCCGTGCTCGCCTGGGCGGCGGTTTTTCCGCCATGGCTGCAATGGTGGTTTGAAGCACTGACCGGCGGCTGGCGGCCCGAAGCGACTTTGCGCGAGCTGCTGACATTCCTGATGGTGCTGGCAGTACTCAAGTTCACCGCGGTGCTGCTGGTGCTCAAATACCTGCCGCTGCGGCTGGCGCTGACGCCGTCGGCCACCAAGCACCGGCGGGTCCGGCGGCGGGCGGTGACGGTGTTCAAAGCGGCGGCGGAGCGGCGCACGGTCGGGCGGACCGGGATCCTTATCTATCTGTCGATGGGCGAGCGGCGGGCCGAGATCGTCGCCGACGAGGCCATCCTCAAGGTCACCGGCGAGCATGTCTGGGGCGGAGCGATGGAGGCGTTGCTGGTCGAAGTGCGCGCCGGGCGACCGGCCGACGGGATCGTCGCCGCCATCGCCTGCGTCGGCGAGGTGCTCCAGCAGCATTTCCCGCGATCGGAGGCCGACACCAACGAAATTCCCGACAAACTGATCGAACTGTGAGCGACGAGCCCGAACCTCCCGCGGAGGTTATGTGGCAAGGCAAATATATTCGCGCATGGAAGCGCGGGCGGTGGGAATATGTCGGCCGCGTCGGCGACGTCCGAGCGGTCGTCATCTTCGCCGAATATGAGGGCCGGGTGATCCTGATCGACCAGCCGCGGATCGCGCTCGGCGGCCGCTGCCTCGAGCTGCCCGCCGGGCTGGTCGGCGACGAGGACCCGAACGCGACCGTCGAGGAGACGGCGGTCAAGGAGCTCGAGGAGGAGACCGGTTTTACGGCGAGCAGCGTCGAGCGGCTTGGCGACTTCCATGCGTCGCCAGGGATGCTGTCGGAAGGATTCACCTTGGTCCGGGCTCATGGCGTCCGGCAGACAGGCGAAGCCCATGAAGAGGATATTGTGGTGCATCTCGTGCCGCGCGCCGACATCCCGGCGTTCGTCGAGCAAAAGCGCGCGGAAGGCTTTGCGATCGACGTCAAGCTGCTCATTTTCCTGAATTTGTAGTCACATGGAGTTCGTTGGCCAGCTAACATCTGCCGTTGGTCGAGCTGTGGCTGACGGAGCGGAGCGGCGGGGATTTCCGACCAATTAGGTGAACCGAGGCGGCCGGTGTGCGTTCTTCGCTCATGGCTCGCTTGATCCATTTGTCGGACTTGCACTTCGGCGCCCACGACCCGCAACTGGTCGAAGCGGTTGAGCGGCGCGTCGACGAGGAGAAGCCCGACCTGGTCGTGGTCAGCGGCGACTTTACCCAGCGAGCCAAGACCGACCAGTTCAAGCAAGCCTGTGCGTTCCTCGACCGGTTGCGCGAAGCAGGGCATCAGGTGCTTGGCGTGCCCGGCAACCACGATGTGCCGCTGTACGACGTGCTGCGCCGCTTCCTGTCGCCGCTAACGCGCTACAAGCGCTTCATCGACGATGAGCTGTGCCCGTTTATCCAGCTTCCCGGGGCGGCGATCCTCGGCATCAATACGGCGCGCTCGCTGACCTTCAAGAACGGCCATGTCAGCCACGAGCAGATGCAGTTCATCCGCGATACTTTCGCCAGGACCGATCCCAACCAGCCGCGGATCCTGGTGACCCACCATCCATTGTTCGCCTTGCCGGTCGGGGAAGGTCCGGAGCTTGGGCATTTGATGGAGGACCAGCAAAGTGCGCTGGAAGCGATCGCCGGGGCGGGTGTCGACCTGCTGCTCGCCGGCCACAACCATCGCGCCTCGGTCAACGACGCAACCAAGCTGGTCAAGGGCGCCGGCAAAAGCCTGGTGATCCAGGCCGGCACCGCGACCTCGACCCGCACCCGCGACGAAATGCAAAGCTTCAATCGCATCGAGATCGACGAGACCGGCTGCCGCGTGACGATCATCCGCTGGGAAGGCGCCGCCTTTGCCACCGGCGACAGCCAGTGGTTCGAGCGCCATGGCGACCATTGGGAACTGGCGAGCGGCGAGCTGGTCGAGCAAGCCCCGGTCGGCTGAGCTTGCCGCTGCCCGCCAAGCGCGACTAGAGCGCTGATCATGGACCCCGACTTCGATATCGACGAATTCGTGCACCGCGTGCTGGCCGAGGATCTGGGCGCGGGCGGCGACGTGACGTCGGCCGCGACGATCGACGCGGACGCACGATTCTCCGCGAGCATCAATTGCCGTGAAACAATAATTGTTGCTGGCCTGAATATCGCCGCGGCGTTTTTCCGGGCGCTCGATCCGCGGGTGACGATCGAGGCATTGGTCAAGGATGGCGACCGCGCCGCCGCCGGCACCGTGCTGATGAGGGTGGCCGGCAATGCGCGAGCAATGCTTGCGGCGGAGCGGTCAGCGCTCAACACTCTCCAGCATCTGTCGGGCATTGCGACGCTCGCGCGGCGTTACGTCGATGCGATCGCCGGGACGGGGGCGACCTTGCTCGATACGCGCAAGACGATCCCTGGCCTGCGGCAGCTCGACAAATATGCGGCTCGGATGGGCGGCGCGCACAATCACCGGATGCGGCTCGACGACGGCGTGCTGATCAAGGACAATCATGTCGCGGTGTGCGGCGGCGTCGCGCAAGCGGTGCGCGCGGCCAAGGCGGCGAATGCCGGCATGCCGGTGCAGGTCGAAGTCGACGGCCTCGACCAGATCGAGCCGGCGCTCGACGCCGGCGCCGACCGGCTGCTGCTCGACAATATGGACAATGCCAAGCTCAGCCAGGC
>JBDSBX010000213.1:0-3087 GCA_039921365.1 Sphingomicrobium sp.
TGTGAAGGTGCCCAAGGACCAACTCGTCGGCGAGTTGAATCGCGGCTGGGATGTCGCCAAATACCTGCTCGGCCACGAGCGCGAGATGATCAGCGGCATGGGCCTCGGCGGCGGTGGATCGCTGGGCAGTGCAATGGGGCCGATCGACGACCCGCTGCTGCGCGCCGAGATGGCGGCGTTTGACGTCGACTCGCTGGCCTTTTCGGCGATGAGCGAACGCTTTCTCGACCAGCTCAAAGCGGGAGAGGCAAATCAGGCGATGCCGAGCATGATGAAATATGCCGGGACCGAGCTCAACAAGCGGCGCCACGAGCTGGTGATAGCGGCCGGCGGCAGCGACGCGCTGGAATGGGACAGCGAACGATCAAAGGAAGGCAAGACGGCGCGCGACTGGCTGCGCACCAAGGCCAAGTCCATCGAAGGCGGGACCAGCGAGATCCAGCTGAATATCGTCGCCAAACACATCCTCGGACTGCCGGGCGCGTGACATGAGTTTGCTGACCGACGACCAAAAGATGCTGCGGGAGACGGCGGCGCAGCTGATGGCGCAGGAAGGCTCGGTCGCGAACGAGCTGCGCCGGTTGCGCGACAGCGGCTGCGGCGACGGCTTCGGGCACGGTTTGTGGCGGCAGTTTGGCGAGCTCGGGCTGGCCGGCATATGTATCCCCGAGGCGCAGGGCGGAATGGGCCTGGGAGCAACTGAAGCAGCGCTTGTGCTGGAGGAGATCGGGCGCAACCTGACCCCCTCCCCGTTCCTCACCACCGCCATCGCCGCGGCGCGTGCGCTCGATGGCAGCGCCCAGGCGGAGCGCTGGTTTCCGGGGATGATTGCCGGTGAGACGGTGGCCGCGCTGGCGATCGACGAAGGCCGCCACCACGCGCCCGAGCAGGTCGCGATGCGGGCCAAGCGGCAGGGCAATGGTTTCGAGTTGAACGGCGCCAAGCAGTTCGTCGTGCACGGTGCCTCGGCCGACGTCATCCTGGTCGCCGCTCGCACCGCCGGGGCGCCGGGCGAGACGGACGGGCTGACGCTGTTCGCGGTGCCCCGCGACGCGGCCGGACTGGCAGTCGAGAACGTCACGCTCGCCGATGCCTCCAAGGCGGCGCGGCTGACGTTCGACAAGGTCGGGCTGGACGGCGATGCCGTGGTTGGCGAGGTCGACGGCGGCTGGGGCCCGCTAAAACGGGCGCTCGACGCGGGGCGCGCCGGGGCGGCCGCCGAGCTGGTCGGAGTGGCGGCGGGCGCGAGCGCAATGACCCTCGACTATCTCAAGCAGCGCCAGCAGTTCGGCAAGCTGATTGGCGAGTTTCAAGCGCTGCAGCACCGCGCCGCGCATCTGTTCGGCGAGATCGAGATTGCCCGGGCCGCGGCCTTCAAGGCGGCCGAATTGCTCGATTTAGGCGATGCAAATGCCGAGCGGATGGTGTCGGTCGCCAAAGCCAAGGCGGTCGCTACCGCGGCCCTGGCGGTGCAGGAGGGCGTGCAGATGCACGGCGGCATCGGCATGACCGACGAGCATGACATCGGCTTGTACATGAAGCGCGAGGCGGTGCTGGCCGAGCTGTTCGGCGATGCGCGCTTCCATCGCGCCCGGGTCGCGCAGCTCAGCGGTTACTGAGGCGCCGGTCGGCTCGGGCGCTCGAGCAGGAAGTTCAGCCGGGCGCTGGCGATCGGGGTCGATTGCTCGGTCTGCCAGGCGGTCGCTTCGACGTTGGCGATGCGGCTGCCGAGGCGCTGGATGGCGGCGGTGGCGAAGGTGTCGCGGGGAGTCCCGCCGCGAAGATAGTCGACGCTGACGGTGATCGGTTTCATTTCGACGGCTGGATCGCCGATCGCTCGCGCCAGCGCGGTGAACGCGGCGAATTCGAGCAGGCCGGCGATCGCCCCGCCGTGGAGAAAGCCCGGGCGGCCGACGACGTCCTCGTCGAACGGCATCACCAGCCGCAATTGATCATCGACGTCTTCGACTCGCAGGCGGAGCAACTGGGCGTAGGGCGGGAGCGGGTTCACCGATGCCGCTGTAGCGCGTGGGCGGCGGACGCCAAGGGCCACGGTTTCACCGGTCACAAAGCTTGCCCGCGAGGAGAGGCTTGGGCATAGCAGCGCGCAGCATGAAAGCTCGCGTTGTCATCACCCTCAAGCCCGGCGTGCTCGACCCGCAGGGCAAGGCCATCCACCACGCGCTCGAGGGCCTCGGTTTCGACGGCGTCCAGGACGTTCGCGCCGGCAAGCTCATCGAGCTCGACCTGGCCGACGGCACTAGCGATGCCGACATCGAGGACATGTGCCGCAAACTGCTCGCCAACACGGTGATCGAAAATTTTCGCATCGAGCGGATGACGGCATCGGCGTGAAAACCGCCGTCATCGTCTTTCCCGGCTCCAACTGCGACCGGGACATTGCGGTCGCCCTCGAAGCGGTCACCGGGCGCGCTCCGGCGATGATCTGGCACCGCGACAGCGAGCTTCCGCAAGGGATTGACTTCATCGCGCTGCCGGGCGGTTTTTCCTACGGCGATTATCTCCGTTCGGGGGCCATGGCGGCCCGAGCGCCGATCATGCGCGCGATCACCGATGCGGCGGCGCGCGGCGTCCCGGTGATCGGCATCTGCAACGGCTTCCAGGTGTTGACCGAGGCTGGGCTGCTGCCGGGCGCGCTGATGCGCAACGCCGGGCTGTCCTTTGTCTGCCGGCCGGTGGCGCTGACCGTCGAGAACAGCCAGAGCCTGTTCACCGCCGCTTACCAGGCGGGCGAGACGATCCGCATTCCGGTCGCTCACCACGACGGGAATTACCAGGCCGATGAGGCAACGCTCGACCGGCTCGAGGGCGAGGGCCGAATCGCCTTGCGCTACGCGGAAGCCGTCAACGGCTCCGCCCGCGCAATCGCGGGGATCCTCAACGACGCCGGCAATGTGATGGGGCTGATGCCGCACCCCGAGCGCGCGTTCGAGCCGGCCCATGGCGGCAGCGACGGACGGCGGATGTTCGAAGGGCTGATGGAAGCGGTCGCCTGAGCAACTGGGCGCAGGCCCGCTTTCGCGCTAATCATCGCCGCCACGCGCCCGTAGCTCAGTTGGATAGAGC
>JBDSBX010000214.1:0-6564 GCA_039921365.1 Sphingomicrobium sp.
ATCATAGACCAGCAGCGATCCGTCGGGGCGAAGCTGCGGCCGGAAAAACCCGGTCGCGGCGTTGGTCAGTGCCTCATATTTCCCGGTTGCGATATCGAGCCGAAAAACGTTCGAGACGCCGGTATAATAAGCGTTGCCGAGCAGCGCCTTGCCGTCCGGCGTGAAGGTGAAATTCTCCGGGATGGCGGGCGCCAGCGACAGCGTCGCCACTGTATCCTCGGCATTGCCTTGCTCAAGGTCGGCGCGTTTCCACACCTTGACCGACTGCTTGCCATCGACCGTCCCGTAGGATGCGGACAACAATTCTCCGTCCGGAGAGATGTCGAGGTCGAAGATGACCTCACCATAGCGAAACGTCTTGACCTGGTTGAAGCTCGTGTAGGGAGCCGGAATTCTGACCACGGTGACGAATCCGTTCTGGTGGCGGATCCCCCACAAGCTCTTGTCGGCCCGATTGAAAGCCAGGTCGCCGATCCGCGCATCGGTCAGCAGCCGCCGTTTTTTCCCAGTGCCGAGATCGATCGCGTTGAGTTCGCGATAGGCGTAATTCTGGTCCGTGTAAAAAGCGGTTCGAGTGGACTGGTCGAACGCGACGCTGGTCACCTTGTAAAGCATCATGCCGTCGAGGTCGGTGAGCGGCGTCAGCTTGCCGGTGCCAAGGTCCATTCGGCCGAGGAAGCCGATCCGCCCCGGATAGCGGAAAGCGGCGATCAGGCTGTTGGTCGCCTCATCGACGAAGCCGCGCGACATCGACCCCAGTCCGCGCGGTGACAGGTGTCGCGGCTCGCTCAGCGGAAATTGGCCCAGTGCGGCCAGGTTCTTTTCCTGGAAACGGTGCTCGAAAGCGATCCAATCGGACCACGCCTTGTCGAGCGATTTGCCGAACACATGCTTGAACTGAGACGAGTAAAAACCGCGGGAATCTTCCGATCGGCGAAGCCATTCGACCGTTGGATCGACGCCATAAGTCAGCGCCAGGAAAGAAAAGAATCGTGTCCCGTAGAGGTAGGAATTGGCGCCCACCTGGAAGTCGGTCTGAGTGCCTTCGCTCTCCAGCCCGAGCGGGGAGAAGAAGCGCTGATGGTCACGCACCTTGGCCCGGAACACCATCTCGTCATAGCCGCCCTGGCCGCGGCCAAGCCCGCCCGCCATCCAGGTTTCGAAGAACACCGCACTGCCTTCCATGTACCAGCGCGGCGTCAGGCTCCGCGGGCTGGTCAGGAAATTATAGAGAATCGATTCTGGGTGCTTTTGCAGCGGTGACGGCTTGCCGCCGAGGAAGCGCCGCCAAAACGCGTCGCGGGAGTTCCAGACGTCGATCGCGGCGACGTGAGCAAGCTCGTGATTGGTCAGCGTGAAAAAGCGCTCGCCCGGCGAAAACGTCTCCATCGACAGCGACAAGGGCGCGACATCCAGCAACACCATATTGCTCGGCGAGGCGAGCGCGGCGGCATTGCCGTAATCGGAAAAGTCCTTGAGCAGGATCGTCGTCCGATCCCACGGCTTCCAGCGGAACTGCTTTTTGTGGAACGCGATCGCATTCTCGAACGCGCGGCCGAGATATGGCGTCAAATAGGTCTGGACCGGGTCGATATAGAGTAACGAAAGATTGTTCGTCTCGAGGGTCGAAAGGTGAAAGCCCGAAGCGTCCTGCGGGACGTGGTCGGGGCTTTTTTGCTCGGGCGCATTGGGTTTGGTCGGGTCCGGCGTGACCGGTTCGGCCGGTGGCGTGTCCTGCGGAGGCAGCGCAACCGCCTCCGGATGCTCGACCACGGTGGTGACATCGATCGGCGGCGAAGGCGGTGGCTGGTTTGTTGGCGTCTGTGCCAGCGATGCGGCGGAATAGGCCGAAAGGGCGACCGCCAGCGCACCGTGCGCAAGCCGCCGCCCCTCAGACCCCTCAACTCCCATCAAGGGCCCCCCCGGACCGCTTTGTTAGTCGGTCGACCGCGCGACGCCAGCCTGGTTGAGCGCCGCGGAGAAGCTTGGATTGGCCATCAGCGCCGCCAGATTGGGTTGCGAGGCAAGCGCCGTGAACGCCTTTTGGTTGGACGCCAGCACCGCCAGTGCCGCGGTTCGCTGGCTCACCGCTTCGAAAGCCTTTGGATTGGCCAACATCGCCGAGAACACCTGCGGGTTGGCAAGAACCGCCTGCGATGCATTGGCATTCAGCCGGCCGGCCGCCGCCGCCGAGGCCGCGAACGAGTGGGCATCGAGCGATTGCAGCGAGCGCGCCGCCGCATTCAGGCTGGCGGAATTGCCGGCCAGCCCGGAAAAGGCCGAGGCATTGTTGCCAATCGCCGTCATCAATTGCGCGTTCAACATGTTGGCGTTGCGCGCCACGCTGCCGAAGGCGACTGCATTATGGCCGATGGCCGAAAAGACCTTGGCGTCGGCGGTGATGGCCTTCATCGCGACAGCGTCATTGGCCAGTTTTTGAAAGGCCGCAGCGTTGTGAGCCATGCGCGCATCGCCCGCGGCTTTCGATGCGGCGTTCTGGAACGCGCTGGCATTGTTACCAAAGCTGCTGAAGGCGGCGCCGTTGGCGAGGATTGCCGCGAAGGCCTGCGGATGCGCGGAAAGGGCTGCGAAGGCCTTGGAATGCGCAGCGATTGCCAACAGCGTCTGCGGCTGGCCAGCGAGCAGCGCGAAGGCGCCGCTGTTCGCGGCAACCGCCGCCAGGCCAGAATTTGAAACCCCCGACGATTGCAGTTGATGGGCGGCGACACTGGCACTCTTGACGGCCGCCGCCAGCGCTTGCGGCTGTCCGGCGAGCGATTTGAATGAGGCAGCGTTGGCCGCGAGCGAGGTAAAGACCTTGGGGTCGGCAGACAGTGCCTTCATTGCGGCACCGTCGCCGGCGAGCTTCTGGAAGGCGGCAGCGCTGCTCGTCATCCGCGGATCGGCGGCGGCCCGCGAAGCCGCGTTGCGGAACGCGTCGCCACTGGCTGCGAGATTGGCGAATGACGAAGCGTTGCGAGCGACGGCGGCCAAAACCTCGGGTTGGGAAGACAGCGCCTGCATCGCCGCTGGATGGGCGGAGATGGCGTTCATCAATTGCGCGCTGGCCTGATGGGCCTGAGGTGCGAGCCCGGATGCGGCTTGCGCGGCTTTGGCAAGTCCAGCGAAGGAATTGGGCTTCGCGGCCAGTGCGCTGAACGCTTGCGGATTCGACATCAGGGCGGCCATGACCTGCGGCTGTCCGGCAAGTTGCTGGAAGCCGGGGCTTGCGGCGAGCGCGCGGAAGTTCGGGTCCTTGACCATCAACTCGAACACGTCGGTCTGCATCAGCTCGGCCACGGCGGTGTCGCCGAGGGTGACATCGCCTTCGCCGACCTGGCTGGACACATAGCGGTCCGCGGGCGTGATCGTGCCGGCCGTCGGGCCGAGCGGCGGATAGACGCGCCCCAACCCATAAGCCCCAACCGCGACCAGCGCGACTGCCGCAACCGAAATCAGATATTTGCTGTTGTTAGAAACGGCGGCCATCGTGCACCCCTATGCCAAAACCCCGAGTTTCAATTGTGAACGCGAAGTTAATAGGAGTCAATTGGCGGTCACCGGCTCGGAGTGTTGATGCCAGAGCTAAGCGGTCAGCCACGGTTCAGCACGCGACCTCATGAGATTGCGCGATAGCGTTAGTGGAGGGCGACAATGGGCAAGGTCATGGCGAGCGCGGGGATAGCGGCGGTTCTGGTAGCGGGCATGGCCGCGGCCCAGCAGCGCCAACGATTGCCTGCCGAATGCCGCCAGCAGATCCTGGCGCTATGCCAGATGGGCGGCGGAATGCGCGAATGCGTCCGGGCCGCGCTCCTCAAATTGAGCGAACCGTGCCGGAAGGCGATCTCGGATCGCTCGGCGGCCGGCCAGCCACTGCTGCCGGGGATGGCGGAGATGCCCTATGGCCGCGACCCGTTGCAGCGGCTCGACCTCGCCGCCCCGACCGGCAACAAGCGCCCGCCATTGGTCCTGTTCATTCACGGCGGCGGCTGGTCGATCGGCGACAAGCGCCATGCGATTGGCGCCAAGGCAAGCCATTTCCTTGGCAAGGGCTATGCGTTCGCAAGCCTCAACTACCGCTTGGTCCCGCAAGCCACGGTCGAGCAGCAGGCGGCCGACATTGCCGCCGCGATCGCTTGGCTGAGGACTAATGCGGCGCGTTCGAACTACGACGGCAAACAGATCGTGTTGATGAGCCACAGCGCCGGCGCTCACCTCGCCGCGCTGGTCGGCACCGATCCGCGCTATCTCGCCGCCGCCGAGGTTCCGATGGGCGCGGTCAAAGGCGTCGTCCTGCTCGACGGCGCAGGTTACGACGTAGCCCAACAGATGGCGCGGCCTGGGAACCTCGTCCCGGGGATGTATGAGGCGGCGTTCGGAAAGGAGCCGGCGCGGCAAAAAGCATTGTCGCCGACGATGCACGCGGCGGCCCCCAATGTCGGCAACTGGCTGATCCTGCCGATCGAGGGGCGGGCCGATTCGGGCGCCCAGTCGCGGGCGCTCGCGGCGGCGCTGGCCAGTGCCGGGGCCAGTGCCCGGGTGGTGCCGGTCCCGGGCGAAAGCCACGGATCGCTCAACAAGGGGCTCGGTGGGCAAGGAGACTTCGCGACCGGCGAGGTTGATCGGTTCCTGGCGGGACTGCGCTAGAAACTCAGCGGCACGACGTCGCGCACACCGGGCAGGCCGCACAATTCCTTCGCCAGCTGTGGCGTGATCGGGTCGTCGACCGAAACCAAGGCGACCGCTTCACCGCCGGTTTCGCGGCGGCCGAGGTTGAAGGTGGCGATATTGACCTTGGCCTCGCCCAGCGCGGTGCCGAGGCCGCCGATGAAGCCCGGCTCATCAGTGTTGACGATGTAAATCATTTGCCCGGTCAGCTCGGCCTCGACCGGCACGCCGAAAATGTCGACCAAGCGCGGGGCGCGGTTGCCGAACAGGGTGCCGGCGACCCGCCGCTTGCCTTGCTGGGTGCCGACGGTGACGGCCAGCAATGTGTGATAGTCGCCTTCGCGGTCGTGACGGATCTCGCGCACGTCGAGGCCGCGCTCTCGCGCTAGGTGGGGCGCGTTGACCATGTTGACGGTGTCGGAATAGGTGCCCATCAGCCCGGCCAGGACCGCGCCGGTGATCGGCTTGATGTTGAGTTCGGCGGCGGCCCCCTCGACCTCAACGTCGACCGAGCGGACCTCGGTGCCGACGATCTGCCCGACAAGCCGCCCGAGTTTCTCGGCCAGCGCCATATAGGGCTTGAGGCGCGGCGCTTCCTCGGCCGACAGCGACGGCATGTTGACCGCGTTGATGATCCCGCCGAGCAGCAAATAATCGCTCATCTGCTCGGCGATCTGGATCGCGACTTTGACCTGCGCTTCGCTGGTTGAAGCGCCAAGATGCGGCGTCGAGATGAAGTTGGGCGATCCGAACAGCGGCGACTCTCGTGCCGGTTCGGTCTCGAACACGTCGAGCGCCGCGCCGCCGATATGCCCCGACTCGAGCCCGGACTTGAGCGCCGCTTCGTCGATCAATCCGCCCCGCGCGCAGTTGATGATCCTCACTCCCGGCTTGGTCTTGGTGAGTTTTTCGGCGGACAAGATGTTGCGGGTTTGCTCGGTCAGCGGGGTATGCAAGGTGATGAAGTCGGCGCGGCGAAGCAGCTCGTCGAGCTCGACCTTTTCGATCCCCAACTCAACCGCGCGTTCGGGCGTCAGGAACGGATCGTAGGCAACCACCTTCATCTTCAGGCCCAGCGCCCGGCTGGCGACGATCGAACCGATGTTGCCGGCCCCGATCAGACCAAGCAATTTGCCGGTCACCTCGACCCCCATGAAACGGTTCTTCTCCCATTTGCCGGCCTGGGTCGAAGCGTCGGCTTCGGGTAGCTGGCGGGCGAGCGCGAACATCAGTGCGATGGCATGTTCGGCGGTGGTGATCGAATTGCCGAACGGCGTGTTCATGACGACGATGCCGCGCGCCGACGCGGCCGGCACATCAATGGTGTCGACGCCGATGCCAGCGCGGCCGATGACCTTGAGGCGCGGCAAAGCAGCATCGAGGACTGCCGCTGTGACCCGCGTCGAGCTGCGCACGGCGAGCCCGTCATAGCCGCCGATGATCGCGCTCAGCTCGTCGGGGGAAAGCCCCGGCTTCTCGTCGACGATGATCCCGCGTTCGCGAAAGATCGCCGCCGCACGCGGATCCATGGCGTCCGCAATCAATATCCGAACGTCGCTCATTTTGTGTGCTCCCATGCCCAGTCGAGCCACGGGCCCAGGGTCTCGATATCGGCGGTGTCGACCGTCGCCCCGCACCAGACGCGCAAGCCGGCGGGCGCATCGCGATAGGCGCCGATGTCGAACGCCGCTTGCTCGCTCTCGAGCAATTTGACGATCGACTTCTGCCGCGCGCTGTTCGCGGCTGGTTCCGAGCGGTCGGCGAACTGGAGGCACACCGAGGTGTTCGAGCGGACCGCCGGGTCGCTAGCGAGATGCTCGATCCAGCCCGCTTGCTGCACCCAGCAATCGAGCGCGGCGGCGTTGGCGTCGGCCCGCGCGATCAGCGCTCGGAGGC
>JBDSBX010000215.1:0-6449 GCA_039921365.1 Sphingomicrobium sp.
CATGGGCTTCCTGAGCGTTTTTGGCCTTGGTGGTGTAGTGGCGCGGTTTGTCGGGGACGTAACCGGCGTCGTAGCGGCTGGCGATCGACCGCCGCGCCGCGCTGATCGCTTCGGGCGCCATGTCGACGCCGTCGGTGCGCATGTACGTGATCAGGCCGTCTTCGTAGAGTCCCTGGGCGACGCGCATCGTGTGGCTGGCGGCAAAGCCCAGCTTGCGCGCCGCTTCCTGCTGCAGCGTCGAAGTGGTGAACGGCGGTGGCGGGTTGCGCCCGAACGGCTTGGTCTCGACCGATTCAACGGTAAAATGGCCGGCCTCGACCACGGCTTTGGCCGCATCGGCTTCGCCCTGGCTGCCGATCGACAGGCGGTCGAGCTTCTTGCCGTCGAGCTGCACCAGCCGGGCGGTAAAAGCCTGGCCGTCGGCCTCAAAGGTCGCGTGAACCGACCAATATTGCTGGGTCTTGAACAGCTCGATCTCGCGCTCGCGGTCGACGATCAGCCGCAGCGCCACCGACTGCACCCGCCCCGCCGATTTGGCGCCGGGCAGCTTGCGCCAGAGGATCGGCGACAAGGTAAAGCCGACCAGATAATCGAGCGCTCGGCGGGCGCGGTAGGCGTCGATCAAATCCTCATCGAGCGCCCGCGGGTGCGCCATGGCGGTCGTCACCGCCGACTTGGTGATGGCATTGAAGGTGACCCGCTCGACCTTGGCCGGCAACGCTTTCTTGGCCCGCAGTACTTCCTGGACGTGCCAGCTGATCGCCTCACCCTCGCGGTCGGGGTCGGTGGCGAGGATCAAGGTGTCGGCTTTCCTGGCCTCGTCGGTAATCGCCTTCAATTGCTTGGCGCGGTCGGCCGACGGCGTCCACAGCATGGCAAAGCCGTCATCGGGATCGACCGAGCCGTCCTTGGGAGGCAGATCGCGGACATGGCCGTAGCTGGCGAGGACGCGGTGTCCCGGCCCGAGATATTTCTCGATGGTTTTCGCCTTGGCCGGCGATTCAACGACAACAAGCTTCATACCTTGGCCCTCACGCATACGCGTATAGGGTGGTTACCTACCGAGGAGCGCGTCAAGGGGCGGTTGATGAAGGGGGAAAATCCGAACGATACCGAGCTTAGGACCGAGCGCCTGGTCTTGCGCCGAGCACGGCCTGAAGACGTTCAAGCGATGTACGCGGTGCTCTCGAACGAGCGGGCGATGCATTATTGGTCGCACGGCCCGCACAAACACATCGACAAGACCAAAGAGTGGCTCGACTCGATGATCAAATCTCCACCCGAAGCAAGCGACGATTTCGTCGTCACGCTCGAGGATGGCGCGGTGATCGGCAAATTCGGAGCCTGGCGGCTGCCGGAATTCGGCTTCATCCTGCTCCCGGACCATTGGGGCCGGGGCTATGCGGGCGAAGCGATGAAGGCCTTCCTCGACCATATGTTCAAAGGCCGTGGCGTCGAATTCCTCCGGGCCGACGTCGATCCCCGCAACAAGGGGTCGCTCAGGCTGCTCAAGGAACACGGCTTCGTCGAAACCGGCTTCAAAGTCGGAAATTGGCACACCCACATCGGCGTCTGCGACAGCGTCTTTCTCGAGCTGAAGCGCGAGGCGTGGCTCAGCGCAAACTGACCTTGCCGCCGGCGTGGCGGTCGAGGCGGCCGGCGAGGTCGAGTTCGAGCAGGGCCATCTGCACCGCCCCGCTGGCAACGCCCGACAGGCGGATGATCTCGTCGACCGGGACCGGGCTGGGTCCGAGCAGTTCCTCGACCGAGCGGGTCGCCGACTCGTCGCCTTCAATGGACGCAAGGGGCGCTTCGTACGGTGTAGGTGCCGACTGGACCTTGCCCTCGAACGGCTGGATCGCCTCCATCACGTCGGCGGCTGACTGGACCAGCGTCGCGCCATCCCGGATCAGCTGGTTGCAACCTTGCGCGCGCGGGTCGAGCGGCGAGCCCGGCACCGCCATGACCTCACGTCCCAGCCTCGGCCGCCAGGCGAGCGGTGATCAGCGACCCGGAACGCGGCGCGGCTTCGACCACGACAGTGCCGACGCCGATGCCGGCGATGATCCGGTTGCGGCGGGGGAAATCCCTGGCGCGCGGCTCAAGCCCGGGCGGGCGCTCGCTGACCACCAAACCAACGTCCCACATCTGGCGCTGCCTGGCTTCGTTCTCGGGCGGGTAGAAGACGTCGATGCCGCCAGCCGCGCAGCCAATCGTGCCGCTGGCCATGGCGCCGTCGTGCGCTGCAGCGTCGATGCCTCGGGCGAGACCGGAGACAATCACCGCGCCCTGCTGACCAAGCCCGTGCGCCAGTCCGCGGGCGAAGCGGCACGCCGCTGCCGACGCATTGCGCGCGCCGACGATCGCCACCGCCACGCGGTCGAGCAAAGCGAACTGACCCTTGGCGATCAGCAAGGGCGGAGCGTCGTCCATCTCGGTCAACAAGCGCGGGTACAGGCCCTGGCCGAGGATCAGATAACGCGCTCCGAGCGCTTCCACCTTGGCAATTTCTGCTGCCGCGTCGGCGTTGCTGAACAAGCTCGGCGGCCGGCCGCCGCCGCGCCGGGCGAGATCGGGCACCGCGGCGAGCGCCGCCGCCGCATCGCCAAAGCGGGCCATCAACTGGCGATAGGTAATCGGGCCGATGCCGGGCGAGCGGACCAGCCGCAGGCGATCAATCAGATCTTCTCTCAACGACTTCCCTTCCCAATGCGGGGCTCGGTTCCCGCCCTGAGGCGGACGATGTTCGTCCTGTGTTTCCAGATGACGAGCAATGTGAAACCGAGCAGCATTGGGAACAATGAATCGACGCCGAGGATGGCGGCGGTAATCGGCGCGCTGACGGCGGCCGCCATCCCGGCCACGGACGAGATTCGGATCGTTAGCAGCAGAGCAAGCCAAATGATCGCGTAGACGCCCGCCGCAATCGGCAGCAGCGCAATCAAAATACCGAGCAAGGTCGCGACGCCCTTGCCGCCGCGGAACCGGAGCCAGGCCGGATAAAGATGACCGATCAGCGCGCCGGTGGCGGCAAAGCTCTCGCTACCCGGCCACAGGCGGCCCGCCAGGAGGATCGCCGCGGTGGCTTTGAGGCAGTCCAGCACCAGGGTCGCAGCGGCCGGGCCCTTGCCGCCGGCGCGCAGCACGTTGGTGGCACCGATACTTCCGGACCCGACATCGCGCACATCGCCTTTGCCGGCGACCCGGGTGAGCAACAGACCGAACGGGATCGACCCGAACAGATAGCCGAGCAGCCAGGCGAAGATCGGTTCGGTGGTCATCGGCGGTCGTGGTAGCAAATGGAGCGGCCCCGCAACAATCGCCAAAACCGTCATTGCGAGCGAAGCGCGGCAATCGAGGTCAGCGCGACTGGATTGCTTCGTCGCTTCGCTTCTCGCAATGACGAGTTTATGGACCCCGCCGCTCCCCTGCTTTTCTTCGATTCCGGCGTCGGCGGATTGTCGGTGTTGCAACCGACGCGAAGCTTATTGCCGAACGCGCCCATCGTCTACGTCGCCGACAGCGCGGGCTTTCCCTACGGCGAGCGCAGCGAGACCGACGTCGCGGCGCGCGTCCCGACGCTACTCGCGCCGCTGGTCGAGCAAATCGAGCCGCGCCTGGTCGTCATCGCCTGCAACACCGCCTCGACCATCGCGCTCGATGCGGTCCGCGCGGCACTCGACTTGCCGGTGGTCGGCACCGTGCCGGCCATCAAGCCCGCTGCCGAACTGTCGAAAAGCCGCGTCATCGGCGTCCTCGGGACCCAGGCGACGGTTCGCCAGCCCTATGTCGACGACCTGATGGCGCGGTTCGCGTCCGACTGCACGGTCATCCGCCATGGCTCGCCGGAATTGGTCGAGCTGGCCGAGGCCAAGCTGGCCGGCGACGGCATCGACGTCGCGGCGGTCCGCGCTGCAGCGCAGCTGATGTTCGATGCCGAGCGTGGCGAAGATATCGACGTCGTCGTCCTTGCCTGCACCCATTTTCCGCTGCTTGATCACGAGCTGCGGCAGGCCTTTCCCGGGGTTGCGCTGGTCGATGGCGGCTCCGGCATTTCCCGCCGCATCGCTTATCTGACTCACGACCAGGCGTGGCCGGCCGCGGCCTCGCCAGGCATCGCGCTGTTCACCGGCGCAGCGCCCGGCGGTCCCCTGCGCCGCTCGCTCGCGAGATTTGGGCTGGAAGACGTCCGCACACTGTGAATTGTTGCGAGTCGTTCGCAATGGAATTGCCCGCACTCCGGAGCTAAAGGGCGCGAAGAGAGCCCGGGGAAGCATCAAAACACTTGGATTACGACCGCATCTTCAGGTCCGCGATCGAGCGCCTTCACGACGAAGGCCGCTACCGCGTGTTCATCGATATCCTGCGGACCAGGGGCTCGTTCCCCGACGCCCGCTGCTTTGCCGGCCACAACGGGCCCAAGCCGATCACCGTCTGGTGCTCCAACGACTATCTTGGAATGGGCCAGCATCCGTCCGTGGTCGAGGCGATGGAGACCGCGCTGCACGACGTCGGCGCCGGATCGGGCGGCACCCGCAACATCGGCGGCAACACCCATTATCACGTCGACCTTGAGGCCGAACTGGCGTCGCTCCACGGTAAGGAAGGCGCGCTGCTGTTCACCTCCGGCTATGTGTCGAACGAGGCGGCGCTGTCGACGCTCGGCAAGCTGCTCCCCGGGTGCGTGATCTTTTCCGACGAGCTCAACCACGCATCGATGATCGCCGGCATCCGCTCCAGCGGCTGCGAAAAACGCGTCTTCCGGCACAACGATCTTGCCCACCTCGAGGAATTGCTCGCCGCCGAGGATCCCGAAGCGCCCAAGCTGATTGCGTTCGAAAGCGTCTATTCGATGGACGGCGACATCGCCCCGATCGCCAGCATCTGCGACCTCGCCGACCGCTATGGCGCGCTCACCTACATCGACGAGGTCCACGCCGTCGGGATGTACGGAGAGCATGGTGGCGGCATTTCCGAGCGCGACGGGGTCGCCGATCGCGTGACCCTGATCGAAGGCACGCTGGGCAAGGCATTCGGCGTAATGGGCGGCTATATCGCGGCCGACCGCAACATCATCGACTGCATCAGGAGCTATGCGCCCGGCTTCATCTTCACCACTTCGCTGTCGCCGGTGCTGGTCGCCGGGGCGCTGGCCAGCGTGCGCCACCTGAAAGCCAGTTCGACCGAGCGCGACGCCCAGCAGGCGATGGCCGCGACCCTCAAGGCGAAGTTCGCCGACGCCGCTTTGCCGCTGATGCCGAGCGTCACCCACATCGTGCCGCTGCTGGTCGGCTGCCCGGTCAAGGCCAAGCGGATCAGCGACATATTGCTCGCCGAATACGGCTTGTACGTCCAGCCGATTAATTATCCGACCGTGCCCCGCGGCACCGAGCGCCTGCGCTTCACCCCAGGCCCGTGCCACACCACCGAGATGATGGACGAGCTAACGAGCGCGCTGGTCGAGATCTGGGACCGCCTGGAGCTCAGGCTCGCAGCCTAGTGCTTCTCCGGCACTGGCGAATCTCCGCCTGCTGGCCTAGGCGATAGCGATGCGCATAGCACTCGCCGCCGACCATGCCGGATATGTCCTGAAGGACGAGCTCGCGACGGTCCTGCGTGAGGCCGGGCACGATATCCTCGACCTGGGCACCAACGGGCCCGAAAGCGTCGATTATCCGGAATTTGGCGCCAAGCTTGCCCGCGCCATCGTCGCCGGCGAGGCCGAGCGGGGCGTCGCCGTGTGCGGCTCAGGGATCGGCATCGCCATTGCCATCAACCGCTTCGCGGCATGCCGGTGCGCGCATGTCAGCGAGCCATTGTCGGCGGAACTCGCACGGACCCACAATGACGCGAACGTATTGGCGCTCGGCGCTCGCCTGGTCGGCCCCGACATGGCAAGGAAATGCATCGCCGCCTTCCTTGGCGCGGAATTCGTCGGCGGTCGCCACCAGCGGCGCGTCGACCAGCTTTCATCCCTCCTGCAGGACAGCGACTGATGGCCACCGCAGCAAACCTCAACGACGTCCAGCCGGAAGGCTTCTTCACCCGGCGGCTGAGCGACGCCGACCCGGCGGTGGCCGACGCCGTCCGCGCCGAGCTGACCCGCGAGCAGACCCAGATTGAGCTGATCGCATCCGAAAATATCGTCAGCCGCGCGGTACTCGAAGCGCAGGGCTCGGTGCTGACCAACAAATATGCGGAAGGCTATCCGGGGCGGCGCTACTATCAGGGCTGCGGCCCGTCGGACGCGGTCGAGACGCTGGCAATCGACCGCGCCAAGCAATTGTTCGGCTGCGGCTTCGCCAACGTCCAGCCGCATTCCGGCGCGCAGGCCAATGGCGCGGTGATGATGGCGCTGCTCAAGCCCGGCGACACGATCCTTGGAATGAGCCTGGCGGCCGGCGGGCATTTGACCCACGGCGCCCCGCCCGCCCAGTCGGGCAAATGGT
>JBDSBX010000216.1:0-6346 GCA_039921365.1 Sphingomicrobium sp.
TTTGGAGTCTTGCCGCGAAAGATAATCTCGACCGCCCCCTTGGCGCCCATCACAGCAATCTCGGCGGTCGGCCAGGCATAGTTCAAATCGCCGCGCAAATGCTTGCTCGCCATCACGTCATAGGCGCCGCCATAGGCCTTGCGCGTGATGACGGTAATCTTGGGCACCGTTGCTTCGGCATAAGCGAACAGCAATTTGGCGCCGTTCTTGATAATCCCGTGATGCTCCTGCGCGACGCCCGGCAAGAACCCGGGCACATCGACTAACGTCAGTATTGGAATGTCGAACGCATCGCAGAAGCGGACGAAGCGCGCGCCTTTCTTCGATGAGTCGATGTCGAGGCAGCCGGCCAGCACCATCGGCTGGTTGGCGACCACCCCGACCGTGCGCCCCTCGATCCGGCAGAAACCAATGATGATGTTGGCCGCGTGCATCGGCTGCAGCTCGAAAAAGTCACCCTCGTCGGCGATCTTGCGGATCAGCTCGTGCATGTCATAGGGCGTCGCGGCCGACGGCGGGACGAGCGTGTCGAGGCTGTCCTCCTGGCGGGCCCACGGATCGGTGCAAGGCCGCTCGGGCCCGTCGTGGCGGTTGGACAAGGGCAGGAAATCGAAGAATTCGCGGGTCGCCTGCAGTGCATCGATGTCATTGTCGAACGCGACGTCGGCGACGCCCGACTTGGTGGTGTGGGTGACGGCGCCGCCCAGTTCTTCCTGGGTGACGACTTCGTTGGTCACCGTCTTGACCACGTCGGGCCCGGTGACGAACATGTAGGAGCTGTCCTTCACCATGAAGATGAAGTCGGTCATCGCCGGGGAATAGACCGCGCCGCCGGCGCACGGGCCCATGATCAGCGACAGCTGCGGAATGACGCCAGATGCCAGCACGTTGCGCTGGAACACTTCGGCATAACCGGCGAGGCTGGCGACGCCTTCCTGGATGCGGGCGCCGCCGCTGTCGTTGAGGCCAATCACCGGCGCGCCGACCTTCATCGCCGCGTCCATCACCTTGCAGATCTTCTCGGCGTGGCGTTCGCTCAGGCTCCCGCCGAACACCGTGAAATCCTGCGCGAAGACAAACACCAGGCGGCCGTTGATCGTCCCCGATCCCGTGACCACGCCGTCGCCCGGAATCTTTTGAGTCTCCATGCCGAAGTCGGCGCAATTATGCTCCACGAACATGCCGGCTTCCTCGAAGCTGCCGGGGTCGAGGAGGACCGACAGGCGCTCTCGTGCGGTCAGCCGCCCTTTGGCATGCTGCGCTGCAATACGCTTCGCGCCGCCGCCCAGCCTGGCCAGTTCGCGGCGCTTTTCGAGTTCTTCGATCGTCGTGGCCATGGAATCCCGCTCGGCAAGCGCTTCGGAGGCGATCTTCCTTCCATGCGCGGGTCGTTAGGTCAATCAGCGGCGACCGTGTATGTTGCACTGCACAAGAACGCTTCGTCTCAATCTAGACCAGGCCAAGGAACCGGAAGTGGCGCACGCCCGTTAGACAGGTAGGTTTCTAACATCAGAGGGAATATCCGGGAAATGCTGAATCACGTCGGGTCCCCCATTGAGTCGTTCACCGAGCCCTCGATGCGCGGTTCGGAGCGCCCGAATTTGATCTGTTTCTCGCACTTGCGGTGGGACTTCGTCTTCCAGCGGCCGCAGCATTTGATGAGCCGCTTCGCTAACGACATGGTGGTGACCTATTGGGAAGAGCCGATCGTTATCGGAGCCGGTGAACCGATGTGCGTCAAAGTCCACCAGGCTGAGGACTTTCCGGCGGTGCGTATCGCGGTTCCGCATCTGCCCGAAGGTTTGAGCATGCCGCAGGCCGAGGCGGCGCTGACCGAATTGTTCGAGGGCTTCGCGGCGACCCTTCGCGGGCCCATCGTCGCCTGGTATTACACGCCGATGATGCTACCCTTTTCGCGCGGCCTCGATGCCGACGTGGTCGTCTATGACGCGATGGACGAGCTGTCCAAGTTTCGCTTCGCGCCCGACATGCTGCTGGCGCTCGAGCAGGAGCTGATCGACATGTCCGACCTCGTGTTCACCGGCGGGTCGAGCCTGTTCGAAGCCAAGAAAGACCGCCATTCGTCCGTCCATCTGTTTCCGTCGTCGGTCGACCGCGCGCACTTCGCCAAGGCGCGGACGGCGATCGCCGATCCTATCGACCAGGCGGCAATCACTCAGCCGCGATTGGGCTTCTTCGGCGTCATCGACGAACGCCTCGACCTCGTCTTGCTCGATCGCATCGCCGACCTGCGCCCCGACTGGTCGTTCGTCATGGTCGGTCCGGTGGTCAAGATCGAGCCCGAGGATCTGCCACGGCGGGCCAACATCCATTACCTCGGCTCAAAGACCTACGCCCAGTTGCCGTCCTATCTGGCCGGCTGGGACGTCGCGCTGATGCCGTTCGCAATGAACGAATCGACCGAGTTCATTTCCCCGACCAAGACGCCTGAGTATCTGGCTGGCGGCAAGCCCGTGGTGTCGACTCCGGTCAAGGACGTCGTGCGCCACTACGGTCACCTCCAGGGCGTTCACATTGCGCGCGATGCGGAGAGCTTTGTTGCGGCATGTGAGGCGGCGCTCGAACTCGCCCACGACAGCCGCGGGCAATGGCTTGCCGAGGCCGATCTCCTGCTGTCGGCGAGCAGCTGGCAAATCACCCAGGCGCGCATGGCCGGCCTGCTTGCCGAAGCGCTAGGGACACGGACCGGTCAGGATCTGCCGGCGATGCGGGTGGCCGCCGAATGAGCATCGTCGGTCAGCCCGCGGGCCACTATGACTATCTGATCGTCGGCGCCGGTTTTGCCGGTTCGATCCTCGCCGAGCGGCTCGCCAACGAGCATCAGGCCCGCGTGCTGCTGATCGACTGCCGCAATCATATTGGCGGCAACGCTTATGATGAACTGGATGAAGCCGGGATCCTCTACCACAAATACGGGCCGCACATCTTTCACACCAACAGCGACCAGGTCGTCGAGTACCTTTCGCAATTCACCGAATGGCGGCCGTACGAGCACCGGGTTGTCGCCCAGGTGCGCGGCCAGCAGGTGCCGATCCCGATCAACCGCACCACCCTCAACATGCTGTTCGACGCAGGGCTTGAAACGGACGAGCAAGCGGAAGCTTTTCTCGCCGCCCGCGCCGAGCCGGTCGAGGACATCCGGACCAGCGAAGACGTGGTCGTCAATGCGATCGGCCGCGAGCTCTACGAACTGTTCTTCCGCGGCTATACCCGCAAGCAGTGGGACCTCGACCCGAGCGATCTCGACAAGCAGGTCACTTCGCGCATTCCGACGCGCACCAACACCGACGACCGCTATTTCACCGACAACTTCCAGGCCATGCCGCGCGACGGTTACACCGCGATGTTCGAGAAGATGCTCGACAACCCGCTGATCGAGATTCGGACGGGCGTCGACTTCAGTGACGTGCGCAACGAGGCCGAAGCCGGCCATATCGTCTACACCGGCCCGATCGACGAATATTTCGATTTCCGCTTCGGCAAGCTGCCATACCGTAGCCTGAAATTCGATCACCAGACGATCGATCAAGAGCAATATCAGTCGGTTGGGACGGTCAATTATCCGTCGCCCGACGTGCCCTACACGCGGATTAGTGAATATAAGCACCTGACTGGGGAGCGGGCGCCGCGAACCACCATCACATACGAATATCCGGCGGCCGAGGGCGATCCTTATTATCCGATCCCGCGGCCCGAAAATGAGGAACTGTTCAAGCGCTACCAGGCGCTCGCTGACGAAACCACGGGCGTCACCTTCGTCGGCCGCCTCGCGACCTACCGCTATTACAATATGGACCAGATCGTCGGCCAGGCGCTGGCGACGTTCCGGCGGATCGACGAAGCCCGGGTCAAGGCGCCGCAGGAGGAGTCCGCGGCCGCCGTCGCATGATCGCCCGCGCCGGCGCTCCGCTCGAGCTATGGGGCGGGGTCGAATGCACCGTCGTCCGGATCGGCAACGACTATCGCAACCAATTGGTCGATACCGGTCACGCGTCGCGGATGGGCGATCTCGAGGCGATGGCCGGGCTTGGCATCAAGGCGGTGCGCTATCCGATCCTGTGGGAGATGATCGCGCCGCAAGTCCCGACCGAACTTGATTTTTCCTGGCACGACGCGCGCTTGGACCGGCTGCGTGAGCTCGGCATCAAAGTCATCGGCGGGCTCGTCCACCACGGCTCGGGACCGCGCTACACCAGCCTGCTCGATGATCGCTTCCCCGATCTGCTGGCCAGTTTTGCCGCCAAAGTTGCGCAGCGCTACCCGTGGATTGACGCGTGGACCCCGGTCAACGAGCCGCTCACCACCGCGCGCTTTTCATGCCTTTACGGCCACTGGCACCCGCACCGGCGCGACATCAACGCGATGTTGCGCGCGACGGTCATCCAGTGCCTCGGGATCGCCCGGGCGATGACGGCGATCCGCAGCGTCAATCCCGACGCGCAGCTGATCGCCACCGAGGACATCGGCAAGAGCTTTGCGACCGGCGAGCTGGCCTATCAGGCGGAGCATGAAAATGAGCGTCGCTGGCTGAGCCTCGACCTGCTCGCCGGGCGCGTCGACGAACGCCATCCCTTCCACCGCTGGCTGCTCAACAAGGCGGCGTCGCCAGCGGAGCTCGACGAGCTCACTGCGGGCGCCGGAGAGCCCGACATCATCGGCTTCGATCATTACCTGACCAGCGAACGCTTTCTCGACCATCGCGTCGATCGCTATCCGGGCGTCGAGCCAGGGTCGAACGGGCGCGGCCGCTATGTCGATGTCGAAGCCGCTCGGATCAATCATTTACGGCCCATGCTCGGTCCCGCCGCGCGGCTGCGCGAGACCTGGCAGCGCTACGGGATTCCGATCGCCGTGACCGAGGTTCATCATGGCTGCACGCGCGAAGAGCAGGTCCGCTGGCTGCACGAGATGTGGAGCGCGGTCGAGGCGGAACGCGGGCGCGGCGCGGACATCCGCGCGGTGACGCTATGGGCGATGTTCGGCGTCGTCGACTGGCGCTCGCTGCTGACCCGCCGCGAAGGCGCTTATGACGTCGGCGCATTCGATACGCGCGCCCCGGCACCGCGACCGACCCTGGTCGCCAAGGCGGCGGCCAAGCTTGGGCGCGGCGAGACGTTTGACCATCCTTTGCTCGACCTGCCGGGCTGGTGGAAACGTCCGGGCCGGACCCTCGCCCGGCCGCGCTACCACACCATGCCGGCCGGCGCGGCGATGGCGCGGCCGATCCTCATCACCGGCGCGACAGGCACGCTCGGCCAGGCTTTTTCACGAATTTGCGCGCATCGCGGCCTGGCGCATGTCGTGACGACCCGCGCAGAGCTCGACATCACCGACGAAGCCTCGATCACCGCAATGCTCGATCACGCCAAACCGTGGGCTATCATCAACACTGCCGGCTTCGTCCGCGTCGCCGAGGCCGAGGAGCAGTCCGACGAATGCTTCCGGATCAACGCCGCCGGTCCCGCGCTGCTCGCCCGGGCCTGCGCATCGCGCAACATTCCCTTGGTCGTGTTCTCGTCCGACCTTGTGTTCGACGGCAAGCTCGGCCGATCGTACATCGAGCCGGACCCGATTGGGCCGGCCAATGCTTACGGCCGCAGCAAGGCTGAAGCCGAGGCACGGCTGCTGGCGATCGACAGCGACGCGCTGATCATCCGCACCAGCGCTTTTTTCGGCCCGTGGGACCGATCCAATTTCCTGTTCGACTCGATCGAACGACTGAAGCGCGGCGAAGATGTCGTCGCCTGCGACCAGACGATCGTCTCCCCAACCTACGTTCCCGACCTGGTCCATGCGACGCTCGACCTGCTGCTCGATGGCGAAAAGGGCATTTGGCATTTGACCAACCAGGGCGCGGTCAGCTGGCATGATCTCGCCCGCGAAGTTGCCGGCATGGCTGGCGCCGGTCTCGACCGGCTGCGGGTGGCGGAGGACACAACTCCCTCCGATACCAGCCTGTCGAGCAGCCGCGGGCTGTTGCTTCGCCCGCTCGAGCAGGCGCTCGGCGACTTCGTCGAACATTCGGAAACGCTGCGCCGATAAGATCCCTCGCCGGTCAGCGTTGCGCGCCGTTGGGCGTACTCATCGGGATCACCGCGACGCAGACCGCATGAAGTGTCTGCGAGGGATGTTGATCCTGCGGTCGCGGTGAGCGCTACTGTCGCGCCGAATCCTTGTTAGCGGCGTGGCGTTCGAGCTCGTCGCCGACCAGCCGCACGACATGGATGACGTTGGTCGAGCCGGCGGTCCCGAACGGCACGCCGGCCATCAGCACAACGCGGTCGCCGCCCTTGGCAATTCGGTGGCGCAGGGCCATCCGTTTGGC
>JBDSBX010000217.1:0-7271 GCA_039921365.1 Sphingomicrobium sp.
CGGCGGCTGCGTTCGTCGCTGCGGAACGTCCCCATCATCCGGCTCGTCGTCATCATCACGCCGGGGGTGTTGACGCCGCGCGCGCTCATGCAGCTGTGGCTCGCCTCGATGACCACCGCGACGCCCTTGGGATTGAGGTGTTCGCAGATGCAGTCGGCGACCTGTGCGGTCAGCCGCTCCTGGACTTGCAGGCGCCGCGCGTAGCCGTGGAGCACTCGCGCTAACTTACTGATTCCAACCACTTTATCGCGCGGTAAATAGGCGATCGAGGCCTTGCCGATGATCGGCGCCAAATGGTGCTCGCAATGCGAGGTGAACGGAATGTCTTTCAACAGCACGATTTCATCATAGCCGCCGACCTCCTCGAATGTTCGAGCCAGGTGAATCGCCGGGTCTTCGGCATAGCCGGCGGCATATTCGCGCCATGCTCGGGCAACTCTTTTCGGCGTATCGAGGAGCCCTTCGCGGTCGGGATCGTCGCCGGCCCAGCGGATCAGCGTCCGCACCGCCTCCGCGACCTCCGGCGGCACCTCGGCTTCGCTCATTTTTCCAACTCCATTGCAATGTCCCCGGCAACCGCGGCGGCTTGCTCCCTTATGTCGGGAACCGCGACGATTTCCCAATACCGCCCTTTGGTCAGCGGCCCCAGCGCCCACAAGCGATCCGCGCCAATCGCCCGCGAGTCCTGGTCGACAGCCAGGCCGATACCGAGCGGATCGGGCCGCACCAAACCGGCATCGAGCAGGCCCCTCAGCATCGCATCCCGAGTCCGCTCGATATTTCCAAGCGGCCCGGTGCAGTTGATGGCGAAGGCAAATCGCCGGGTTTCGACAGACCCGCCGCGGCGCTGGACCTCGACTTCCAGGTCGCTGTCCACTGCCCGCATTGCGCCGAGGCGACCGGCGACGATCTCCAGCTTCCCTTCGGCAACCCGATCATGCACCTGTCGCGTAACCTGGGGCGCGATCCGGTGGCGGTGCACGTCCCACCACGGCCGGGCATGGCGCAGAAACCGGCGCTGTTCCCCGTCGCTCAGCCCCTGCCACAGCGCTTGGCTGTGCGGCCGCAGCGAATCCACCGCCGCTCGCCATCCGACCTCGCCGCTTCGCCGCCTCAGCCAGAGCCACAACGCCAGAACATTGCCGGCCGGGATCTCATCCATGGCTATCGGCGCGGGGGCAAAATCGGCGTGCGCCCTGGGAACCTGGCCGCGCCGGGAAAGCGCGACTATCCGCCCCTGGTGGCCGGCGGCGTTCAGTGACAGCACCGCATCGATCATCGTCAGCCCAGTCCCGATCAGCAGGACGTCGCCACCGCTGGACGCGGCTTCGCGCACCGCCGACTTGGCCTCGTCGCCCCACGGATTGTTGATAAACCGCCCGCTCAGGCCTGACGCAATGCCCAACGGCTCGGGCGGCTGATTACCAATCGCGAGCACCACAGCCTGCGCTTCGACTTTGCCACCATCGTCCAACTCGACCTGCCAACCTTCTGGTCCCAAGGCTGCTTGGACGGCTTGGCCAACCACGAGTTGGACATGGCCGGACTTGACCGCCTCGTCGAGAATGCTCCGCAAGTAACGCCCGAAGAACTTCCGCTCCGCGAAGCCGCGCGGGTCACCGAATGCGTTCGCGAAATGGCCCGGATCGTCCGGCCAGGCGCTCATCCCCTCCGCACGCACATTGAGGACATGGGCCGGCTCCTCGGTCGAATAAGCGGTGCCGAGGCCGCCCCGTCCGCTACCTTCGATCAGCAGTGAATTGATGCCACGGCGCGCGAGCTGCGCGGCGAGCATCGTGCCCGAAAATCCACCGCCGATGATCGCGACCGGTGCTCGCCGATCAGATTTCATAGTCCGGCCATGCGTTGGGATTAGCCGCGCCGGCCTTGCGTTGGGCAATGTCGTCATAAATATCGGTGACGGTGCGGCCGGCAGTCTGGGTGAACCAGGCTGGCACGATGGAATGGATCAGACAGGCAATTCCGGCGGTAATTAACCTAACCCCGATGACCGCGGCTCCAGCTCCATGCGATGCCCAGGTCATTCCAAGCGAGGTCGGGTGATCGTTGAAAAGCCGGCGCACGAAGTTTGGACTCTTGTCTGAGTCCGCATCGTGTTGCCCTAGAGCCATAGCGTGTCCTGCCCCTTTCGAACCAATTTGGTGGCCCCGGCAGGACTCGAACCTGCGACCTGCGGTTTAGGAAACCGTTGCTCTATCCTGCTGAGCTACGGAGCCACAATGCCGCGAGGGGATAGGCACGAGACCGAACTTTATCAATTGACCTGATGCGGCGGCACAACCGGCAGCGGCAAGGGCGAAACGGGCACCCCGTCTTTGACCAGCGATTGCACTTGATCCATGGTCGCCTCGCCGTGGACCAGCGTCGCGTCCATTTCGCCTAAATGCATCGCTCGAGCCGTATCGGCGAATTCCTCTCCAACCCACGTTGAATTCCGCAGCAACTCGGCTTGCCGAGATGCGATCTGTACAATCGCCTTCCCTATGCCATGCCCAGCATCGCACTTTCGCGGAACCTGAGGCGCCATCGGCGCCTTGGTAACCTGGATCGACTGGCAGGTTGGGCATTGCACCAGGCCCTGCTCGAGCTGCCGCTCATAGTCGGCGTTGGAGCGAAACCAAGCTTCGAACCGGTCACCGCTTTGCAAGCAGCGGAGGTCGAAGACAATCATTGGACGACCGCCGGAGCGATCCGCCGGCGATGTTCCAGCACCGGTATGCGCCGTCTTACCTCGTCGACTTGCGAAAGCTCAATTTCGGCAAATCCGACGCCGGTGCCTTGGCCCATGTCCAGCAGCACTTCACCCCATGGGCTGACGACCAGCGAGTGGCCGTAGGTCTCACGGCCGTCCGCGTGCCGCCCCGATTGCGCCGCCGCGATGAGGAACGCTTCGGACTCGATCGCCCGCGCCCGGAGCATCACCTCCCAGTGCGCAAGGCCGGTCGGCACGGTAAACGCTGCGGGCACTGCAATCGCCTGCGCGCCCGCTTCGGACAGTCTCGCGAACAGTTGCGCAAATCGCAGGTCGTAGCAGATTGCCAAGCCCAGCTGGCCGACCGGCGTGCCTTCGACCAGCACCGCCCCTTTACCAGCTCGATAAACCGCCGATTCGCGCCAACTCTCACCGGTCGGCAAGTCGACATCGAACAGATGAATCTTGTCGTATCGGGCACGAACTGCCCCGGTCGGGTCGATCACGAATCCCCGATTGGCGAGCTTGTCATCTTCGGTTCGCACCGCCAGCGAGCCTAGATGCACCCACAGGCCATGGCGCTTAGCCGCATTCCGGCAAGCGGCGAGGACTTCGTCGTCCCCCTCACCGCGCAGATTCTCCGAAGCGCGCTTGGAGTCCCGGTCGAGCAGTCCTGACATCTCCGGCGTGAACAACATCTTCGCTTCGCCCGTGGACGCCTGCTCGATCGCCTCGACCAACGCCGCCGCATTCGCAGCAGGATCGATCCCCGTGCACGACTGGAATAGCGCGATCCGGACCATCTCAGGCGGCGAGCAATTCGTCGAGCTTGCCCTGGCGGTCGAGTTCAAAAAGCTCGTCGCAGTCGCCGATATGCGCACCGTCGATAAAGATCTGCGGAACAGTGCTGCGCCCACCCGACCGCTCGATCATGGCCTCCTGCTCCGCTCCACCCCAGGCCAACTCATGCTCCTGATACTCAATTCCCTTGGAATCGAGCAAGCGCTTGGCCCGGAAGCAGTAGCCGCAGAACGTCTTGGTGTAGATTTCTACCTTGGACACGAGATCATCTTGCTCACGCATTGTTCGGTTATCAACGCACAAATTGGGCTGGCCGCACCACACGAGCCCAGCTGACGAGTTCAATTCTCATCGCGCCGGCTCGTCGCAACTCGCGCCCGCAGGAATTGGCGGTGCTGCCGGTGGTCAGCACGTCGTCGACCAACACCACAGTGCGTCCAGCAATGGCGGACCGATCGTCGACCTTGAAAGCTCCGGCGACCAGGCACCGCCGTTGCTGCAAGCTCATTCCCTTCAGCGGCGGCGTTCGCTTGATGCGCTTTAGGAGGTTGGGGTTGTTCTCGAGACCCGTGTGACGTGACAGTTCGCGCGCAACGATCGCGGACTGATTGAAGCCGCGTTGCCAAAGGCGGCTTCGGTGTAGCGGGACTGGTACCAGCAAGACGTCGGCGCCGCGCAGCTCGATCAGCGGCGCCATGTATCGCGCCATCGTCTTCGCCACAGCAATCTTGCGCCCATATTTCAGTCGCAGGGCAAGGCCACGCGAGATATCACCATAGGCCACAGCGGCTCGCGTCCGGGCTATTCGTGGCGGCTTGGCAAGGCAAATCGCGCAATGTTCGGCATCGGTCCCCTGAAGCGGCAGCCCGCAAGTCAGGCATCCCGCGGATCCCAGGAACTCAATGCGCATCCAGCATTCGGCGCAAAAACTGTGGACTTCCGCAACGATGGTCCCGCAGCCGGCACAGCGCGGCGGCAATGCGAAATCAAGGATCCAGTGGGCCAGCTTGCCGACCGCCCGTTTGGTTGTGGACAGCATAATGTCGCTTGTCGGCCCGCCGCGTGCGCCGCACAAGCTCCCAGGTGTCCATCGACCGGTCTACCGACATATTCGATTATCAGCTGCGAGCGCTTCGGCGCGACCGTGCGGCCAGACTTGGCGCCGAGCTCTTCCTGCACGAACGAGCATTCGAAGACTGCCTCGAACGACTTTCGCTGGTCCACCGCCGCTTCCACGCAGCCTTGTTGGTCGGCTGCCCAGATCCAGGCTGGCGCGGCCGGATGTCGCCGCTCGCCCAATCCGTCCAGATCGTCGATCCCGGCCCACTGTTCGCCAAGGCTGCGGGCGGCACGCATGTCAACGAGGACCGATGGGATCCGGCGGCTGAGGCTTTCGACCTGTGCCTGTCGATCGGGTGCCTCGACTCCGTCAATGACTTGCCGCGCGCGCTTCGATTGATCCGCCGCTCGCTCGCCGCGGACTCGCTGCTGATCGGTGCAATTGCCGGCGGAAATTCGCTTCCTCACCTCAGGCGGGCGATGCACGCGGCCGACCAGGCAACAGGCGCCTCGTCACCCCATGTCCACCCTCGCGTCGAAGCGGCGTCGCTGGCGCCGTTGCTAACCGCTTGCGGGTTCATCATGCCGGTGGTGGACGTTGACCGAGCTCAGGTTTCGTACGAGTCTCTCGACGGGCTAGTCGGGGACCTGCGCCGCATGGGCGCAACCAACATTCTCACGTCCCGCTCCCGCCGTCCGATTTTACGGAAAGCCAGAGCCGCCGCGGCGGCCGCATTCCGATCGTCAGGCGACGGCTCACGAACCGTCGAAACCTTTGAAATCCTGCACTTCGCTGCGTGGACACCATTGGGTGCATCCAAAAACGCACACGGCTGATGCGCCATTAACGATTTGCCACACATGAGTTGTTAACTCCGTGACGGTTAGCTTGACCCCGTGGACGTGGATCAGAGGAGGGTGGCTTGGACGCTATCCGGAAGAAGTTTCGCAGGCTGCTCGCCGACCAGACGGGCGCAACTGCAATCGAATACGGGCTGATTGTGGCGCTGATCGCGGTGGCAGCGATGAGCGGCATCTCGGCCTTGGGCGGCGGTGCGGGTGGGATGTGGACTAAATTGTCCAATGTCGTGCAAGCCGCCACCTGATCGGAGTGCGGCGAACTAGCTTCGTCGCGCACCGTAAACGACCAGTTTGACCTTTTGCCCCGGCGTCAGACGGCCGCCGGCGGACAGACTGTTGATCGTCAGGAAACGGTCGACCTGATAATCTCGATAGGCCATCCGGCGGGCGAGCGATTGGACGGTATCGCCCGGACGGACGGTTACGACCTCGATCACTCGTGGCCGAATCGCCGCCGCTTCGGCGGGTGAGATACGCCGCAATGAATTGACCATCGAAGCGAACGGGCCAATTGCCGCGCCGCCTTTTGTAATCATGACGAAATGGTAGATGGTGTTGGGATTCCACTGATACGCAAAGACGCTGGCCTCGACGACGCCCGAAGATGTGTTTGCACGCGCGGTAGCGAATGCTGCCGGTAGGCCGTTGACGGTAGTCCGCTGCGGCGGCGGAATATTGAGCTGCTGCTGACCGCCGGTCAGCTGCTGAAACACTTGGTAGATGTAATTCTCGATGTCGCCGCCATAACGGCCGCCGCTGAATTGAGCCTGGCCAGCCGACCCTTCGATCGTCACCGCATCGGAGCTGTTTTGCATCAAATAGCCCGGTGGGACTGAAAATTGAATCCTGAGGTCCGGGTGAGTGAAGGACCGACCCTCGATTATCCCCTGCGCAGGGTCGTCCTCGACGGTAATGCCTTGCAGCTGGTTGAGGAATTGATCCCGGTTGCGCATCCCGAGGCCAACGCGGCCGGTTCGCTGCGCCTCGCCAAGGGCGCGCTGCAACCGGTTCTCGCTGAGCGGATGGGTGCTGGCCCACTCGGGTGTTTGGCGGTTGGTGCGGCCTTGGACCCGTCCCTGCAGTGCGCTGGCCCGCGTGATCGCCGCCAATATCCCGGGCCCGCCTGAAGGATCATAGCCAGCGGCCACGATGTAACGAGTGCCGAGCGTGTCGGCCTGATATTCCTGGTCGCGCGAGAAGCTCAATGTCGCCAGTTGGGCACGCTGGGTGCTCATTTGCGAAATGGCGTTGCCGATCCCGCCGCCAAGGATGCTGCCCAGCAGGACACCGAAGATCCCACTGATCGAGTTGCGGCGCGCGGCCGACTGGCGCGCCTGGGCATGGTTGGCGGCGATATGGCCAGCCTCATGCCCGAGGGCGAACGCGAGCTGGGACTCATCGTCCATCAGCGTCATCAGCTGGCGGGTGATGTAGACATAGCCGCCCGGCACGGCGAAGGCGTTCTCGACCGCCGAGTTAAGCGTCGTGAAGTGGAAAGCCGCGCCGGGATTGGCGATCCCCGAATATGCGGCGACGCGGCGCCCGACAGATTCGACATATGCGCCACGCGATCCGGTCTCCGCACCGCCGAACTCGGAAATCAGCGCGGCGTGCTGGCGTTGAGCTTCAGCGACTTCGCGCTGGTCGAGGTAGCGGACCGGCGACTGAGCCGGCGACGCCGCAGGTGACAATGCAACCGCGCTTGCGGCAAGCAACAGGACGAAATTACGCATGCCAATCTCCGGTTGGGGGCATCTTCGTACGAACGGACCCTTGAACGGGAGATGAAAGCGGTGGTTCCGAAACGATCGTTCAGCCAATCGCCAGAAATTTGGCT
>JBDSBX010000218.1:0-4006 GCA_039921365.1 Sphingomicrobium sp.
TCCACCGGCCTCGTCGGTCACCGTCAAGCTGCCGCCCGCGCGCGAAGCAGCACCCGGCTTTTCCGCCGGGATCGCCGCGCCAGATCCCCGACCCCGCGTCTAGCTAGCCGGCGATTCCTTCTCGGCCAATTGGTTCAGGTCGGGACGGCATGCGGATGATCAGGCCTTGGTCGTATCTTCCGGTGAGGCGCCATCGGTGTAGGTCAGCTTGACCATCTGGTCGACGATTTCGGTGGAATGCAGTGTCATCGCGTCAATCTCCGAGCAGGCTAAGCTCGACTCGGGCTCCTTCATTCACCCTGCCGGCAAATGGCCATGGCCGCGCCGCGACATCCCGCGCAGCGAGGTCGGCATGCCCGCGTTCGACCACTATCGATATTTGGGCGGCTTGAAGCCTGTCTTGGCCACTTGCCGCCCCCCGCAACGACGAAGGCCTGCCCCCGCTTTGGGGGTCAGGCCTTCGCTTTATTCGAATTAGTCTAGCCGCGTTCCGGCTCCGGCGGCGGCGGCGGCGGTGGCGGTGGCGGCAGCGGGCAGCTGTCCGTCGCCAGGATCACCGAGCCGTCGGGGCAAGTCTGCGTCGCCGGCGGCGGCGGTGGCGGCGGCGCTTCCGGCGGGGGCGGTGGTGGTGGTGGCGGCGGAGGTGGCGCGAAATTGAAGATCAGGCTGGCCAATAGAGAATGCGATGAAAAGCGCGTCCTCACGTCATACTCGTCCTCGAACCCCGTATCCTTCAGCCGGCTGGTCCGGAAATAACGATATTTCAGGCCCGCATCGATACTGTCACTAAGGGCAAAACGGGCCCCGGCGATCAGCTGCCAGGCAAGGCCATTGTCCTTGATCGTGCCCTGGCCAATGTCGAGCGTGTCGAAATCAATCTTCACGCGAGTGCTGTGATATCCAATTCCTCCCCCGGCATAGAGGGCTACGTTGTTGCCGACACTGGCGTCGAACAGCGCGTTGAGCATCCCCGACCAGACCCGGGTTCGGCCCTTGCCGTTGATGTCAAAGCCGTTGACCACGGCGCTTGCCGTAACTTCACCCCCCCTCGTTGCCGAAATCGACTTCATAGGCGTCGTGCTTGGCGCGTTTGTAGCCAAGCTCGCCTTCCACCCGGAACATGCCGAAGTCGTAGCCCGCGATCAGGTCGGCATCGATCCCGCGCTTATAGTCGATATCGATATAATCGAAGCTTGGTCCACCCGGCTCATTGGCCCGGACGGTTGCGTTTTTCGGCCATAACAGGCCGCCTTCAATCCCAGCGTACCAGCTATGGTCCATGGCCATCGCCGGTGATGCGAGTGACGAAGCGGCAAGCCCAGCCAAAATTATCCGTTGCATGCGATCCCCCCAGTTTATTGCCTTGCAATCAATTCCAGCAGACTAATCTTCCTTGCCCGGCGCGGCAAGCTTACGCGTTCGGCAAAGGTTGCGGGGAAGGCGCGTGGTTGGCCCGCTCCGAGGGACTTGAACCCCCAACCTCCGGGTTCGAAGCCCGGCGCTCTATCCAGTTGAGCTAGGAGCGGTCGCTCATCAACTAGGGAATTCGGGAGCGATTGTCAGCTGTCGACCCATTGCAAATGTCAGGCTCGGGCCGCGTTCCGAATTGATGCTTGAGCGGATCGCCTGTAGTCTCGACGAAAGACGCAAGGGGGAACGCTCATGATCGCCGCACTGATCGCAATCCAGGTGATGCAGCCCCAGGCAATTGTCCGTTCAAACCCGGCGCTGGTGAATCCGAACGCAATCGCCACTGCCCGCGTCTTCGGCCCACGGCGCCAGCTTGCTCAGGCGCGGGATCTGCTTGCCAGCGCCGAGATTGTCCGCGCGAACTATGTGCCGGTCGCGGGCCAGCCGACCCGCGCCGAACTGGATGCGTCGATTGATCAGATGAAGAACGACCTGGATTCCATGTCGGAGATGGGAGAAATGGAGTCGCTCCGACTGCAAAGGACGATGGACCGCATGTCGAAAATGATGACGACTTTGTCCAACCTGCTGAAAAAGATCAGCGACACGCAAAGCTCGATCGTTCAAAACATCAAATAAGCAGATTGCGAACCCACCGGAGGTCGATTTTCGACCCGGTGCGGAGATGTTAGGGCGATGTCGACGCTGCGCTCACCACAGCCGATGGTCGTCGACCCAGACGCGACCTGCGGAAATAAGGCGGTCACTGCCGCCGGCGCAGCGCTCGGCATAAGCTTTTGCCAGAACCACGTGGATCAACGTCGCTGCGATGCTTTCGGCGTTGACGGCCGCATCTGCCTCTTCGCGCACCCTGCCCCTCAGATAATCGAGGTCGGACTTGGCGAAAACTTCGATCTGCGATCCGCTGTCAAAGGCCACGGCACAAGCTCCTTCTCTGAGTTCTGCTTGCAGTTACGATGGCGACAGCCGCGCGGATGCATCACACATATTGCGCCGGCGGAATGCTTCGCTACGCTCGCCTCGACGATGAAGCGAGCTGCCGCCCTTTTGGCCCTCGGCCTGACGATCTCGGCGTGCGCGGCGACGCGCCCGGGCGGCGCCATCGAGCCCGCCGCCCGCGACTGGCGGCAGGTCGCCACCCCCGACGACCGCGAGCGCCTGCGCGATTGGCGCGACGCTTTCGCCTCCGCCCTCAAGGCCGCGCGCGTCTCCGGTCACGCCGCCGAAATCACCCGCGAAGGCGCGTTGCTGGAACCCGATGCCGCGCTGGCGGGCGGCGCCATCCCCAACGGCGATTACCGCTGCCGGGTCATCAAGCTCGGCGCCAAGTCGCCCGGCATGCTCGACTATATCGGCTATCCCGCCTTCGCTTGCCGGGTCGGCCCCGACGGCACGCTCCAGTCCCTGGTCAAATTGACCGGCTCGCAGCGCCAGGTCGGCCTGGTCTACCCCGGCGACGCCATCCGTCAGATATTCCTTGGCACCGTCGTGCTCGGCGATGAGGGGCGGGCGCTGCAATACGGCCGCGACCAGGAGCGCGACGTCGCCGGCTTCGTCGAGCGGATCGGCCCCAACCGCTGGCGGCTGCTGATGCCCAAACCCCATTTCGAATCGCAGATCGACGTGCTCGAGCTCATGCCCTCACATTAGGACAGGCGTTCCATGACCAAGAAACTGCTATGGGCGATTGCCGCCATGACCCTCCCCGCCGCTTCTCCCGCCAGCGCCGCCGCGCTCCAGGACGCCATCAAAGCGGACATGCCGTCGCTGATGACCGTCTACCGCGATCTTCACGCCAATCCCGAACTGTCGATGGCCGAGGTCCGCTCGCCCGCCAAGCTCGCCGCCGAAGCGCGCAAGCTCGGCTTCACGGTGACCGACAAAGTCGGCAAGACCGGCGTCGTCGCCGTGATGAAGAACGGCCCCGGGCCGGTGCTGCTGCTGCGCGCCGACATGGACGGCCTGCCGGTGGTTGAGCAAACCGGGCTGGCCTTCGCATCGAAAATCCGCGCCACCGCCCGCTCAGGGGTCGAGACCGGCGTCATGCACGCCTGCGGCCACGACACTCACATGACCGCCTGGCTCGGCACGGCGCGCCGGCTGGCGGCGCTGAAGGCCCAATGGTCGGGCACGCTGGTGATGATCCTCCAGCCGGGCGAGGAAACCGGCGAGGGCGCCAAGGCGATGCTCGACGACGGGCTCTACACGCGTTTCCCCAAGCCCGATTATGTCCTCGCCTTCCACGACGCCGCCGCGCTTCCGGCCGGGGTCATCGGCGTCACCCCCGGCTATGCGCTGGCCAACGTCGACAGCGTCGATATCAGCGTCAAGGGCGTCGGCGGGCACGGCGCTTATCCGCAGACCACCAAGGACCCGATCGTGCTGGCGTCGCGCATCGTCACCACGCTGCAGACCCTGGTCAGCCGCGAGAATGATCCCGCCAATCCGGCGGTGGTCACCGTCGGCAGCTTCCAGGCGGGCGCCAAGCACAACATCATTTCCGACGAAGCCAAGCTGCAGATCACGGTGCGCAGCTACACCCCCGAAGTGCGCAAGCTCCTCCTCGACGGCATCC
>JBDSBX010000219.1:0-4622 GCA_039921365.1 Sphingomicrobium sp.
GTTCGGGCCGGCGACCTGGCCGCACCTGCTCGTCCGGGCGATGCTCGCCGAGCAATTGTTCCGGGCGACTTCCATCCTTGCCAACCATCCCTATCATCGCGATGGATGAGCCGTTTCGCGCCCTTGCTGCTTGGCGTCCCGCTGTTGCTGGCGGCCAGCGCGCCGGTGCTGCCGGAGGCCGAAACCGTCGATCAGGCGCTGCAGCGGGCCCGAGCCGAGGCGCGGGCCGCCGACACTCGCGTGCGGCAGCTCGAGACCGCAGCCGGGCAAGCGCGCGGCGAAGCGGCGAAGCTACGGGCGCAACAGGCCGCGGCCGCCGAGGCGATTGCCGCCGCGGAGGCGCGGATCAGCGCGGCCGACGCCGAGCGGCGCATCATCGCCGCCAAGCTCACCGCCCGCCGTCGGCACCTCGAGCAACAGCAGCGCCCGGTGGCTTCGCTGCTCGCCGGGCTGGCGATGATGGCGCGCCGTCCGCCGTTGCTCGCGCTGGCCAGTGATTCGAGCATGGAAGAATTCGTTCGCGTGCGGCTGCTGCTCGACGCCAGCCTGCCGGTCATCCGCAAGCGCACGGCCGCCTTGTCGGCGGAGCTGGCCGAGGGACAGAAACTCGAGCGCGCCGCGCTTGCGTCCCGGCAGGCCTCGGCCCGCAGCCGCGACGAGCTGACTGCCAGGCGGCGCGAATTTGCGCAACTGGAAACGCGCGCGCTTCAGTCGGCCGAATTGAGCGGTAGCGCGGCGGTCGGCGCCGGCGACGTCGCCCTGGCTCGCGGCGAAGACATTGAGAAACTGGCCGGCGAGGCGCAGCGCAACCGCTCGGCGGCGCAAATCGGTGTCGAAATTGCCCGATTGGGCGCGGCTCCAGAGCGCCCCGCCGCCCCGCAAGGCTCGCTCCCGCGGCCGCCGCTCGAATACCGGCTCCCCGTCTTCGCCCGCGTCATCGACGGGTTGGGCGAGGTCAATTCGAGCGGGGTGAAATCGCGCGGCCTGACGCTGGCGACGAGCCGTGGCACAGCGGTCGCCGTGCCCGCTGCCGGGATTATCCGCTTTGCCGGACCGTTTCGCGACTATGACGGCATCGTCATCATCGATCACGGTCGCGGCTGGATGAGCCTGATGATCAATGTCCGCTCGTCCTTGCCGCCCGGGACTCGGGTCGGCGCTGGCGATCGGCTCGGCCGTGCGCTGGGGCCGCTCGGCGTCGAATTGTCCCATAATGGGCGACACGCGTCGCCCGCCCTCATCGCAGGTTCATCGGCGAGACTGTCAAAAGGCGCAAAAGGCGGCTAGTTGAGGAGCCGCCCGAACAGGACGTAACAGACCATGACCTTGACCCGAAAACTGCTTCCGCCGCTGGCCCTGGTCGGTGCGCTCGCGTTGATCCCGGTGACGACCAGCTCGCTCGCCGCTGCGGACGTCGCCAATTATCAGGAGCTCGAGACGTTCATGGGCGTCTACGAACGAGTTAAAGCGAACTATGTCGATAAGGTCGACGACCATACCCTGATCAAAGGCGCGATCGACGGCATGCTCGCCGCGCTCGACCCCCATTCCAGCTATGCCGAAGCGTCGGCGTTCCAGACCCTCAAGACCACCACCGACGGCAATTACGGCGGCCTCGGCCTGACCGTTTCGACCGAGGACGGCGCGGTCAAGGTTATCACTCCGACCGAAGACACGCCGGCATGGCGCGCGGGCATCAAGGCCGGCGACTACATCACGCACATCAATTCCGAGCTGCTCTATGGCCTGACCCTCGACGAAGCGGTCGAAAAAATGCGCGGGGCGCCGGGCACCGCAATCAAGCTGACCATCGTCCGGCCGGGCCGCGACAAGCAGTTCGACGTCGCTTTGGTCCGCGAGCGGATCGAACTTCGCCCGGTTAAATGGGAGATCAGGGACGGGGTCGGCTATATCAACATCAACACCTTTGCCGCCAACACCGGCGACGCCACCAAGGCGGCGCTGGTGGCGATCGACAAGGCCACCGGCGGCCGTCCGCTCGGCTATGTCGTCGACCTGCGCTCCAACCCCGGCGGCTTGCTCGACCAGGCGATCGAAGTTAGCGATGCGTTCCTCGACCACGGCGAGATCGTCTCCCAGCGTGGGCGTGAGAAAGACGACATCGAACGCTATTACGCGAGGCTAGGCGACCTTGCCCACGGCCTCCCGGTCGTCGTTCTGGTTGATGCCGGTTCGGCGTCCGCTGCGGAAATCGTTGCCGGCGCGCTTCAGGACCAGCGCCGCGCCATCGTCATGGGCGAGCACACCTTCGGTAAGGGTTCGGTCCAGACTGTCGTCCAGACCGGTCCGCAAAGCGCGTTGCGACTGACCACCGCGCGCTATTACACGCCCTCGGGACGTTCGGTTCAGGCTGGCGGCATCGATCCGGACATTGCCGTACCGCAGCTTTCGGACGCCGATTACAAGGACCGGCCGCGGGTGCGCGAGGCCGACCTTCGCCGCCATTTACTCAGCCAGGCCAAGGCCGACGACAAATTGCTCGAGCATGACGATGCCGTCGATCCGCGCTTCTCGGCGACCGCCGAGCAGCTCGAGAAGAAGGGCATCAAGGATTTCCAGCTCGATTATGCAGTCAAGACGCTGCGGCGGCTTGCTCCGGGCGGCGCCGACCTGGCCTCGGTCGTCAGCCGGCCGAAGTCTCGCTAGGTCCGCAGCGGGCGGCGATGAGCGAGGCCATCCTTGCCCGCCAGCCGGCGGCGGTTCGCGTCACAGGACCGGCGCTTGCCCGCTGGATTGCACTGCTGCTGCCGGTCGCGCTGCTCGGTGGCGCGCTTGGCTCGCAATATCTGGGCGGACTCTATCCATGCGAGATGTGCTATTGGCAGCGCTGGCCGCACGGCGCGGCGATCCTGCTCGCCGGACTCGCCTTCACGGCTCCCGCTCCTTCCCAAAGGTCGCACACGCTGACCCTCATGGCAGCCGCGGCAATCGCGATGTCCGGAGCCATCGGCGTCTATCATGTCGGCGTCGAGCAGGGCATTTTCGAAGGCATCACCACCTGCGCTGCAACGGCCGTGGGCGCGACCCCCGCGGACCTACTCAATGCGATCATGAGTGCGCCATTGGTGCGCTGCGACCAGGTCCAATTTTCCTTCCTCGGCATATCGATGGCCGGCTGGAACGCAATCCTTTCACTGGGCGGGGCTGCGGTGATCGGCCGGTTGACCATCAACCGGCGCGCCACATGAGCGACTGGCGTCCCGGCCATCGGCGTCCCGACCCGGATTCGATGCTCCGCGTCAACCAGGCCGGGGAATATGGCGCGACCCGAATTTATGCCGGGCAATTGGCGGTGCTCCGCCGCAATTCGCAGGCCTCCAAGCTGATCGCTCGAATGGCCGGGCAGGAGCAGCGGCATCTCGACCGCTTCAACGCACTGATGGCCGAGCGGCGGGTGCGGCCGACGGCGCTGCAACCGGTGTGGAATGTCGCCGGCTTCGCGCTTGGCGCGGCGACCGCCTTGATGTCGGAGCAAGCTGCCATGGCCTGCACCGACGCCGTCGAGACGGAGATCGATCGGCACTACGGCCATCAGCTCGACGAACTGGGCGAAGACGACCCGGAGCTCGCCGCCGATATCGAGGAATTTCGTGCCGAGGAGCTCGAGCATCGCGATGCCGCGCGCTCCGCTGGCGCCGATCAGGCGTTCGGCTATCCGGTCTTGACTGCGACGATCCGTGCAGCATGTCGGTTGGCGATTGGTCTTTCGAAACGGATTTGAGGAACTACTGGGGGCTGTCGCCCGCTTTAAAGGCTTGAAAGGATGTCGTTAGACATGACGAAACTGGTTTTTTCGGTTGCCGCCCTTGCCGCCCTTTCGGGCAGCTTCGTGGCTTTGCCCGCGCCCGCGCTCGCCCAGAGCAGCGATCCGGTCAGCGAGATCATCGTCTATGGCACCGACCCGTGCCCGCGCTCGACCGACGACGCGATCGTGGTTTGCGCGCGCAAGCCCGAGACCGAACGCTACCGGATTCCCGAGAAGCTGCGCACCACCGGCTCGCGCCAGAGCCGCCAGGCCTGGGCCAACCGCGCCCGCGCCCTCGAAACCGTTGGTGCAACCGGGATCAACAGCTGCTCGCCGGTCGGACCAGCGGGCTTCACCGGCTGCCTGACGCGAGTCATCAATCAGGCGCGGTCCGATTCCAACGAATCTTACAACGAGCAAACCGCGCCCGAACAATAAGCGCTCAAGCTTTTGCCTTTTCCGCGGCGATCCACGCGACGATTTGCGCTTCCAGGGCATCCAGCGGGACCGCCCCCTGGCCGAGTACGGCGTCATGAAACCGGCGCAGGTCGAACCTGGGCCCGAGCGCCTTTTCCGCCCGTGCCCGAAGCTCGCGGATCTTGAGCTCGCCGATCTTGTAGGCCAGCGCCTGACCGGGGTTGGAAATGTAGCGGTTGACCTCGGCATCAATGTTGGCGTCGGTCAGCGCCGTATTGTCCTTCATGAAGGTTACCGCCTGCTCCTTTGACCAGCTCTTCGAATGAAGGCCGGTATCGACCACCAGCCGGCACGCCCGCCACATCTCGTAGCTCAAGCGGCCCATGGTCTTTTCGGGCGTGTCGTAAATACCCATCTCGATCCCGAGCCGCTCGGAATA
>JBDSBX010000220.1:0-3048 GCA_039921365.1 Sphingomicrobium sp.
CTCTTGTCGCCGCTATGCTCGACCTTTTCGTCGAGGGTGATCGGCCGGACCCGTTGCCCGTTGCGATACAGGAAGGCGGCGACGACCGGCATGCGGGGCTTCTAAGACGTCCGCCGGCGCGGTTCCAACCGCGCGTTGGTCAGGGCTTTCGACGGACCGCCCAAACCAAAGCCGACAGGCTGGTGATGAACGCGGCGAGGCCAATCAAGGCCGGGGGATCGAGAACAAGCATGAGCGACTCCGAGCACCTCCTTGTTTCCTATTTGTTCCCTATTCGCAATAGGCAAATCCCTAGCCATTGGGTTTTTCTCGGTCCACGCGGGCATCCAGGGAGCCTCGCTGGGGCGGGGCCGCGTAGGCGTGCTCGGGGTAGGGCGCGACTTTGTCCGGGCTGTTCGGCGACCCGGCCAGCGTGCTTGCAAAACCGTGATTGACGTCGCGGTGATGGGCTTCGTCGGCGCGGACCAGCAGCACGACGTCGCGCAGGGTCGCGTCGGCCGGCATCCGCCAATAATCGCGGGCCACCGCGGGCGCCGGGACATTGGGCGAGCGGCCGTCGTCGATCTCCTTCAGATAGTGGGTGTAGCTGATCACCGCTTCTTCCTCGAAATAGCCGACGACGCGGTGCGCGGTGCGTGGTGAGACGAGGTAGAGCAAAGAGAACATCACCAGGAAAAACCACTGCGCGAGCAGGATCACGAGCCGCTCGAATAGCGTCGGCTTGGCGATCTCGATGAAGGTCATCAGGTGCATCCGCTCGTTCTCGGCCTCCTCGAGCAGGGTCCGGATCCAGCCCTCATCGTCCGCCATCCGGCGCAGGCAGGAGAGATGGGTGAACATCGCGCCGACCATGCCGGGAACCGCGGCGACGGTTTCGAGGACGATCGCCCGATGTCCGTAGCGCTTGGCGAAAAACGTGTCGGCGCAGAACCGCAGCAGCTTGGTGAAGCCGAGCGCGAACCGGTCGCCGAACCCGTCGGGAGCATGGTGGACCAGCGGCTCGGCGTCGCGCTCCTCGGCCAGCGCGCCGGGCGGGGGAGTGAGGATGGTGTTGCTCATGGGCTTGGCCTCGGTTCGGGCGATGGTGCCCAGGTGCGGCGGGTGTTGCGATGCCCGTAGACCGCAACGGAGCAATCCGCACCAAAAGTCGCAAAAGTCGCACTGCACGCGCGTGATCGCGTGCGCGTGAGCAAGCGCGCGCGAGGCCGGCGCTGCGGAAAGGGCGGGTGGAAGGTGACGGCACTGTAAGACATCGAATCAGCCAGGCGCGGAGAGTCTCACAGTCAAGGGGCTGTAGGACAGGGAAATCTACTTCTGTTTGCAATCGTTCGGCATCCCGTTGGTTCACGAGTGCCATGCAGCGGGGCTTCCGACATAGCACTTAGCCATGGCTAGCTCATAGGTGCCCCGTAACCGCGATTCCTCGCGCCCACGCCGCCAAAACAATTATGCTACTCACCTGACGCGAGGATTGGAGGCCACGAAATATGCTTAACCAGCTGGCACTGGCGAGCGCCATGGTCGCCATCACCGTGATGGTTCACCTGGTCGGCCTGACCGTCTTGATCCGCTTGTTGCGCTCGCACGGCCGCTTCGCGCGCAGGCTTCGCATCCTGCCGCTAACCCTGTTGCTGACGGCGTCGCTGGGACTGTTCGCGATCCACACGCTAGAAATCTGGCTGTTCGCGGCGCTGTTCCTCGCCCTGAATGCATTCACTCACTTCGAAGAAGCGCTGTATTTCTCGACGGTCACCTACGCCACGATCGGTTATGGCGACCTGGTGATGCCGCACCCGTGGCGGATTCTCGGCGCGATCGAGGGCGCGACCGGAATCCTGATGCTCGGCTGGTCGACGGCTGTCCTCGTGTCGCTGCTGTCGCAGTTGAAACTGTTGAGGCACGATTGGCTGACCCGGACCGAAAGCGAATCCCGGCTCAAGGGGTGAAAGGGGAATTGCTGGCGCGGCCCCAACCCTTGCCCCTCACGCCCCCTTCGCATATAGCGCGCGCCGTCTGGCGGGTGCGTTTGCGCTCGCGGCAGCCCGTCTTTGGCGAGCGCGTTTGGTGAATGGGAGCCTGCTTCCCGCGCCGGAACGCGCTTTTTCGCATGGAGCGCTGTCGCGGCTTTTGCACGCGACGGATGCCGCGGCTGGCATGGTGCCTTCGCGGCAACACGGGTTTGACCAAGTCCGCAGATGAAGGTTCGCCGTCGTGGCGCGCTTCGCGGCCGAACCTAATATGACGAGAGACCAGACTTTATGGCGACTACGGCATTTCCGACGCGCGACGATTTCGAAGCCCTGTTGAACGAGAGCCTGGGCGGCGAGAACGAAACCTTTGAAGGCAAGGTGGTCAAGGGCATCGTCACCGGGATCGAGAACGATCTGGCGGTGATCGACGTGGGGCTGAAATCCGAGGGGCGAGTGCCGCTGCGTGAGTTCGCATTGCCGGGCCAAAAGGCCGAGCTCAAGGTCGGTGATGAAGTCGAGGTCTATGTCGATCGAGTCGAAAATTCGGTTGGCGAAGCGATGCTGTCACGCGACCGAGCGCGCCGCGAAGCCGCCTGGGACAAGCTCGAAAAGGAATTCGAAAAGGCCGAGCGGGTCGAAGGCGTGATTTTCGGCCGGGTCAAGGGTGGCTTCACCGTCGATCTCGGCGGCGCCGTCGCCTTTCTGCCGGGCAGCCAGGTCGACATCCGCCCGGTGCGCGACGTTGGGCCGCTGATGGACCTGCCGCAACCTTTCGTAATCCTCAAGATGGACCGCCGCCGAGGCAACATCGTCGTCTCGCGCCGCGCGATCCTCGAGGAAACCCGCGCCGAGCAGCGTTCGGGCCTGATCCTCAGCCTGACCGAGGGCCAGGTGATCGAAGGCATCGTCAAGAATATCACCGATTATGGCGCATTCGTCGACCTCGGCGGGATCGACGGCCTGCTCCACGTCACCGACATCAGCTACAAGCGCGTCGGCCATCCGTCGGAAGTCATCAACATCGGCGACTCGGTCAAGGTCCAGATCGTCCGCATCAACCGCGAGACGCAGCGCATCA
>JBDSBX010000221.1:0-5989 GCA_039921365.1 Sphingomicrobium sp.
CCAGTTACGGCGCGATCACCGGCAGTTTCGACCTGGTCCAGGCGCTGGCCAGCCTGGCTTATGAGGGGCGCCGCCGCGCGTTCTTCGAAACCGAGCTCATCGCGACTCTCAAGCTGATCGACGTCGGCATTCCGCGCTGGCGGCTGAAGGGCAGCTATGCGGGCGCGACCGGCTATGCGCAGTTCATGCCGTCGGTCGCCCTGCGACTGCGCGCCGACGGCGACGGCGACGGCTTCGCCAATTTGTGGTCGAGCGAGGACGACGCGTTCGCGTCGATCGCCAATTATTTGCGCGACGCCGGCTGGAAGCGCGGCATTCCTTGGGGAATCGCCGTCCGCACGCCGCCAACGCTCAACCGCGCGGCGATCCGCTCGATGCTGACCGCGCCCAAATGCGCCCGGGTCTATCAGCGGCACAGCCGTTGGCTGACGATGGCGGAATGGCGCTCGCTCGGAATCATGCCCTACGCGGGCCGGCCAATTCCGGAGACCGAGCTGGCGACCTTGCTCGAGCCCGACGGGCCGGGCGCGACGGCCTATCTGCTGACCAACAATTATCGTTCGATCCTCGATTATAATTGCTCGAATTATTACGCGCTGTCGGTCGGCTTGCTCGCCGACGCGATCGCCGGGCGCTGAAGCCCATCTCGGTCCAAATCGCTCTCGCTAAGGGGCGATTGCGGCGATAGAGACAGGTGGTCACCTCAAGCACAGGGCCGCCACCTTGCCATGATCCGTTCCATGCTGCTCGCAACCGCTGCCACTGCCGCCCTGACGACCGCTGCTCCGGCCAAGGCGCCACCATTCGACACGCCGGCCCGCAGCGCCTTTCTGATCGACCTGGCGTCGGGGGCGGTGCTGTTCGATAAGCACGCCGACCAGCGCATGCCGCCGGCGTCGATGGCCAAGATGATGACCACCGAAGTGGCCTTCGAGCTGATCGACCGCGGCCAGCTGCCCTTAAGCAAGATGTGCACGGTGCGGCCGGAAACCTGGAAGGCATGGCACGGGCCGCAGGCGGGATCGACGATGTTCCTGTCGGCGGGCGAGCAGGTCAGCGTCGAAAACCTCCTGCACGGCATCGTCACTCTGTCGGGCAATGACGCTTCGGTGGTGTTGGCCGAGTGCATCGCCGGCACCGAGCAAGCGTTCGCCGGGCAGATGAACGCGCTGGCCAAGACGCTGGGCCTCAGCAACAGCCAATTCGGCAACAGCAACGGCTGGCCCGACGAGGGACGGACCTTTGTCACCGCGCGCGACCTGGCGACGCTGGCGCGGGCGACCATCGAGCGCCATCCCAAGCTCTACAAGCAATTCTACGGGCAGCCGAGCTTCACCTGGGGCAAGACGTTGGGCTCCGGGCAGGACATCGTTCAGTCCAACCGCAACCCGATCCTCGGCAAGGTGCCGGGCGCCGACGGCCTCAAGACCGGCCATACCGACGAGGCGGGCTATGGCTTCACCGGCTCGGCCGAGCAGAATGGGCGGCGGCTGGTGATGGTTGTTGCCGGGCTGGGGAGCTGGAACGACCGGGTGACCGAATCGTCGCGGCTGATGAGCTGGGGCTTTGCCGCCTGGACCGCCAAGCCCTTGTTCGCGGCCGGCGCCAAAGTTGGCACCGCCAAGGTCCAGTTCGGCGCCGCCAGCGAAGTCGATTTGGTGGCGCCGCGCAATCTGGCAGTGACGCTGCCGGCGGGCCTCGCCGCGGGTCAGACCCGGCTCAAGATCCGCTATCAGGGGCCGATCGCGGCGCCGATCGCCAAGGGCCAGCATGTCGCCGACCTCGTCGTCACCACCGCCGACACGCCGCCGCAGGTCGTGCCGCTGGTTGCCGGCGAGGCGGTCGAGCGGGCCGGGTTGTTCGGCCGCATGTGGCTCGGCTTCAAGCAACTTGTCGGGATGGCGTGAGGGGAAAGTTCATCAGCCTCGAAGGCGGGGAGGGGGTTGGAAAATCGACCCAGCTCGCGGCGCTCCAGACGGTATTGAAAGAGCGCGGGATCGACTGCCTCACGACCCGCGAACCGGGCGGCAGCGAAGGAGCGGAGGCGATTCGCGCGCTTTTGCTCGGCGGCGACGAGGGGCGCTGGTCGATGCGGGCCGAAGCCCTGTTATTCGCTGCTGCCCGCGCCGACCATGTCGAAAAGACCATTCGCCCGGCGCTTGAACAGGGTCGCTGGGTGTTGTCCGACCGCTTTTTAGACTCGTCGCTCGCCTATCAGGGTGGCGCCGGGGGGCTGGGGATGGAAGCGGTGCGCACGTTGCACGCGATCGGCAGCGAGGGATTTCTGCCTGATCGCACGCTGGTGCTGCAGCTCGGCGAGGGCAGCGAGCGGGCGCGCGCGCGCGATCATTCCGGCAGCGACCGAATTGGCGGGCGATCGGCGAACTATTATCACCAAGTCGACGAGGCGTTCCAGATGATCGCCGAGCGGGAGCCCGAGCGGGTGCGGCGGGTCGATGCCTCGGGCGCGCGCGCGCAGGTCACACAGCGCCTCCTCGACGCCATCGCCGACCTGCTGCCGTGATCGTCGGGCACGACACAGCCGTCGAGGAGTTTGGGAGCGCATGGCGGGCCGGTGCGCTTCATCACGCGTGGCTGCTGGCCGGGGCCAAAGGCGTCGGCAAGGCGAGCTTTGCCCAAGCTGCGGCGAAACGCGTGCTGGCCGATGCGGCGGGTCCCAAGATCGATCTGCCGGGTCTGGCGACCCCAGAGGAGCATTCGACGGCGCGGCTAATTGCAGCGCGGAGTCATCCCGACATGAGGCTGCTCGAACGGCTCGAGCACCCCAAGACCGGCGTTCTCGCTCGCAACATCACGGTCGACCAGGTGCGCGGGCTGGGCGAGCTGTTCGACCTGACGCCGAGCATGTCGCCGTGGCGCGCGGTGGTCATCGACGCCGTCGACGATCTCGAGACGGGGGCGGCCAATGCGCTCCTCAAGATGCTCGAGGAGCCGCCAGCCAATTGTGTGTTCCTGCTGGTCAGCCACGCCCCCGGACGGTTACTGCCGACCATTCGCTCGCGCTGCAGAATGCTGGCTTTCCAACCGCTTGGCGATGACGTCATGGCGTCGCTGCTCGAAACGCAACTGCCGTCGACAAGCGCTGCCGACCGCTCGAAAATCATCGCCGAGGCGGGCGGTTCGGTCGGCCGGGCGATGGCCTTTGCCGCGCTCGACCGCGCCAAGCTGCAGGACGCCGCGGCCAGGATTCTGCGCGACGGCGACCCGACCAATGCCCGCCGCTCGAGCCTGGCGATCGAGCTTGGCCGCAAGGGCGCCGGCGAGCGCTACGCCGCCTTCCTCGAGCTGGTGCCTTCGCTAATCGCCCGGCAGGCGCGCGGCCTTAAGGGCCGGCAGCTGGAGCAGGCGCTCGACGCCTATGCCCAATCGCGCGAGCTCGCCGCGCTGGCGCCGCGCCTGTCGCTCGACCCGGCATCGACGGTCTTTCAACTGGGCGGGATCCTCGCCTCGGTCGCGCCGCGCCCGCTTCCTTGAAGGCGCGGCTCGCGAACGCTAGTGCCGCATGGCCATGGGCGAGCCGTACTATATCACCACCGCGATCTCCTACCCCAACGGGCGGCCGCACATCGGCCACGCCTATGAGGCCATCGCCGCAGACGTCATTGCGCGCTTCCAGCGGGCACGAGGCAAAGACGTGCGCTTCCAGACCGGGACCGACGAACATGGCCTCAAGATGGTCCAGGCGGCCCGCGACGCGGAGTTGGAGCCACGGGCATACGCCAAGGAAATGTCAAACATCTTCCAAGAGATGTGCGATGTTCTGGAGGTCAAGTACGACCGCTTCATCCGCACGTCCGAGGCCGATCATTACCGCGCCAGTCAGGCGATCTGGGCGGCGATGGAGGCGAAAGGGGACCTGTACCTTGGCCGCTACGAGGGCTGGTACTCGGTCCGCGACGAGGCTTTTTACGACGAAAGCGAGCTGACCGAAGGGGAAGGGGGCGCCAAGCTCTCGCCGCAAGGCTCGCCGGTCGAATGGACCGCGGAGGAAAGCTGGTTCTTCAAGCTGTCCGCTTATCAGCAGCCGCTGCTCGATTTTTATGCGGCCAATCCGAGCTTCATCCAGCCCGACAGCCGCCGCAACGAAGTGCTGCGCTTTGTCGAGGGCGGCCTCAGCGACCTGTCGATCTCGCGGACCAGCTTCGACTGGGGCGTGCCGGCGCCGGGCCATTCGGGCCACGTCATGTACGTCTGGCTCGACGCGCTGACCAATTACATCACCGGCCTTGGCTATCCCGACGCAACCGAGCTGTTCGAGCGCTTCTGGCCGGCCGACGTCCATCTGATCGGCAAGGACGTTGTCCGCTTCCACGCAGTCTATTGGCCGGCGTTCCTGACGTCGGCCGGGATCGCCATCCCCAAGATGGTCTACGGCCACGGCTTTTTGCTGAGCAGCGGCGAGAAGATGTCGAAGAGCATCGGCAATGTCGTCGACCCGTTCGCGCTCGCCGAGCGGTTCGGGGTCGACCCGTTGCGCTATTTCCTGCTGCGCGAAGTGCCGTTCGGCCAGGACGGAAGCTACAGCCCGGACGCGATTGTCAACCGCGTTAACGCCGAGCTTGCGAACAGCTTCGGCAATCTGGCGCAACGCACCTTGTCGATGATCTTCAAGAACTTAGACGGCATTATTCCGGCCCAGGGAAAAGCTTCCGAAGACAAGGAATTGCTCGGGTTCGTCGCGTCGGCGGTGGAAATCGAGGTTCCCGAGGCGTTCGAGCGCTTCGCGTTCTCGGTCGGGATTGAAGCGTGGCTCAAGGCGGTGTTTGCCTGCAACGCCTATGTCGATGCCCAGGCGCCTTGGGCGCTGCGCAAGACCGACCCCGAGCGGATGGCGGCGGTGCTCGGGACGCTGGCGGTGGCGGTGCGGCAATTGACCGCGGCGATCGCTCCGGTGACCCCGGCGTCGGCCGAAAAGCTCATGGCGCTGATCGAGAGTGGCGAAGGCGGCCAACCGATCGCTCAGCCGGTGCCGATCTTTCCCCGCCTGGAGCTCGAGGAGGCGGACGCGTGAGGCTGATCGACAGCCACTGCCACCTCAATTACCCCGGGGTGGTCGAACGCCAGGACGAAGTGCTCTTGCACGCCCGGGCGCGCGGGGTCGGGGGCTTCCTCAACATTTCGACCCGCCAGGAGGAGTGGGGCGCGATCCTTGCGACCGCCGAGCGCCACGATGACGTCTGGGCGAGCGTCGGCGTCCACCCGCACGAAGCCGACGCGCATCCCGATCTGGGCGCGGAGGCACTGGTCACAGGCTCAAAGCATCCGAAGGTCGTGGCCATCGGCGAATGCGGGCTCGATTATTATTACGACAAGTCCGACCGCGCGGCGCAGCGCGAGCGGTTCGAGGCGCATATCGAGGCGGCGCGGGCGACCGGCCTGCCGCTGATCGTCCACACCCGCGACGCCGAGGAGGATACGGCGGAGATTCTTGGTGAAGCCGTGAAGAGGGGAGGCGTCACCGGCGTCCTCCATTGCTTCACCGGCAGCGCGGACCTAGCCCGCAAGGCATTGGATCTGGGCTTTTTCATCTCGCTCAGCGGGATCGTCACCTTCAAGAGCGCCCGCGACCTCCAGGACACCGCGAAACAGGTCCCGCTCGACCGCCTGCTTGTCGAAACCGATTCGCCGTTTCTCGCCCCGGTCCCGCATCGCGGCCGGCCGTGCGAACCGGCGTTCGTCGCCGACACCGCGGCCTTCGCGGCCGCATTGCGCGGCGAGGCGCCCGGGACGCTGGCCGAAGCGACCACCGCCAATTTCTTCCGACTATTCAGCCGGGCAGCGGCGTGAAGGTTCGCATTCTCGGCTGCGGCACGTCGACCGGCGTGCCGAAAATCGGCAACGACTGGGGCCAGTGCGATCCCAGCGAGCCGCGCAACCGGCGCTCGCGATCGTCGATCATGCTCGACAGCGCCGGCGAGAGCCTGCTGATCGATTGCGGACCCGATCTTCGCCAGCAATTGCTCGACGG
>JBDSBX010000222.1:0-5764 GCA_039921365.1 Sphingomicrobium sp.
TCGAACCCGTGTTTTCGCCGTGAGAGGGCGACGTCCTGGACCACTAGACGAAGGGGCCGCTCGCTTGAGAGCGGGCCGTATGTGGGCTGGGCAAAGGCTAGTCAATCAGTCCAGCTTCACCCGCGCAAAACCCATGACACCAGTCGGATGGTGTCCTCCGTAAAGCTGGGCGAGGGGATCAGGCACGAAATTCGCCGCCACCAGCCCGCCCAGGCCCAAAGACACATGGTCCGCGACCCTGAAATCGCGCACCGCGCCGAGCGAGATCTTGCCGACGCGGTAGGCGGGGCCGTGCGCAACACTTTCCACCAGTTCGCGGTTTTCGGTACGCTCGCCGCGGCCAAACAGTGTCCAACTGCCGTGCTTGAGCGAAGCTTCCAACGCGAACGCATCGTCACTGTGGCCTTCGACCACCTTGCGCCCCCAGGCCAGCGTGCCAGCGAGCTTCCAATTTGGTGCGAAATCTCTGGCATAGAGAGCGCTCGCCGACCATCGCTTCTGGTCGACGCCCGGCTCGAGTTGCTCGGGATCGGTGAAGTGACCCCAGCTTGCTTGCAGGGCGAGTTCAGCCGTGGGGTTCCACGACAGGCGGACCGCGGTTGAGTCCAGCGGGCCGCTTTCGATGTTCCAGCGGTGCTGGTCAGGCTCGCGGCCGTTGAAGCGGCTGATCTCCAGCTTCGCCCGCCCGAAGATCACGCCAGCGGTCAGCACGCCAAAGCTTATGTGGGTCGAATCCAGCCAGTGATGGGTGATCGGCGCTTCGGGGGACTCCAGAATGGCTCCGCGGTGCATGAATGCAGGCGGCCCGAAGGCCGGTTCTCCAGGAAGGGCCGCGTAAAGGAAGACGCTGCTGTTCGGGCCGACGTTTTGCGAAACTGAGCCAGACAGCTCCATGAAAACGTCGTGCGGATGCTGGCGATCGATCAGTCGATCGACGCCATTGGCAGTCTCGCCACTGGCGAGGAGCAGCGGATAGCCACCCTTCCCCATCAGCGGATCGGGGCTGACCATCGCCTTGAACTGGAGTGTGCCATTGCCCAGCGGGCGCCGCGCAGTGCCCATCAGCATGCCGGACGCGAACGCCTTTTTGGCGCCCCGGCGGCCGGATTGTTGGTCATAAACGAGGTTGAGTACGCCGTGGCCCATCAGCAGCCAGTCGCCGGCCTGCCTCATGAGTCCCGTGTGCTCGGAAGCGTCGGGCTGCCAGGCAGTCCCGGAAGCCTCCCGCTCCATCGCGTAGGGGCCCAGCGCGCCCTTCATGCCCGTGTGGCCGGTGTGTTCGCCGCCCGCCATGGCAGCATGATCCATGCTTCCCTGTTCCATCTGCAAATGGTCCATTGACGTCGGCGTTTCTGCGCCGGGCGTCGGCGCCGGCTCGACCGGCATCGGCATTGCGCCGTGATCCGTTGCCGAATGGCCCATAGTGTCGGGCCCGCTCGATGGCTGCGGTGACGATAGCGGCTTCTTGCCAACGGACTTTGCAGACGGCCTCCTGGTTGCAGCTTTCTTCGCCGACGCTTTCCTTGCTGCTGCTTTCTTCTTTGCAATGGGCTTTTTGACCACCGCATTCTTTTTCGGTGCTGGCTTTGCCGTACCCGGCATTTTCATCCCTGGCATATGCCCCGAATGCTGCGCCACTACGGGCGCAGGCAGGACGAAGAGCGCGAGCGTACTCACCCCCAGGAAAAATTTCGACTGCAAGATAACCTCCATTGCTCGGTACAACCCGGCGATGGTCGCCGGGTTACCGAGGATCGTGATATCGTGGAAAAGGAGGCGCCGCCGGCAAGCGGCGCCTCCGATCAATTAACGGCCGGCATGGTCCTGATGGTCGGGCATGCGGTCCATGTCATGGCTCGCGTGGTCCTTATCCATCTTGTCCTTACAACAGGCGCATTTTTCCTTCTTCGGGCCGGCCTGTCCCATCTGGGAATGCGGTGCCGGCGCCGGAGCTGCTTGAACAGCAGCCGGCTGAGCAGCGGCAAGCGCCGCGACTGTAACGATGATCATGTTGAATTCTCCTAAAATCGAATTGCGAAAATCGGATTCAGGAGGGTTTTGGAGGCGGAGTGGCCGTTTCAGGATGGAGGCCTGCACTATTCTTGGCGAGGGGACGAGCGGCGGGCAAAGGTGCAACCGCAATGGAGTCCTGGATGCGGGTTTCGGCATTCATCAACATTGCGCAGCTCATAGCGCAGTCGGTTGCTTGTTTCGACGACTGATCAACTGGCTGGCCGCCATGCTCGCCGCAGTGCTCAGCGCTGGTACTTGTTGTTGCATGATGCCCTGAAGCCGCCATCGCCGAGCCCATGCCGAAGGGCATTAGCGCCAGCGCAAACAGTGTGAGCAGCCTCAAGCAGCACGCAGTCATGCCGCCGAGGTAGGCCCCCCCAACCTTGATGCGCAATGACTGGCTTAGTGACACGCCTTAAGTTCGCGATTGAGTAGTCAATAATTGACCGGCCAGGCACCAACGCACGTTGAGTCAGGATTTGCCCCGCTCGCTAAGGAAGCGCATCAACTCGGCCAGCGTTGACTCCATCTGGTCCTGCATCTGGGTGACGAGTTCATTCTCGCGCATCCCAAGATGGTCGAGCGGCTTGGAATAGCTATCCGAAAAGGCTTTCAAATCGTCCTTGTCGAGGATCCCGTGAGCAACCAGCTTGGCGACGATCACCAGCAGCCCATTGGTATTGGCGATGGTCCCAGCGACCAGCGCTTCGTCGACCATCGACAATCGCTGGTCGGTGTCGGGCGTATCTTCGTCAGCAACACTCATGGTCGCCATCTCGGCGCGTTGGCGAGGCAGGGCAAGCCTCAAGCGATCAACTGTGCGAGGGTCGCCCAAGCGCGCGCTTTATCAGCGAATGGCCGAGTGTTTGCAGCGCTCGACGAAGGCAGGTCGAACATACGCAAGCGCTCATTTGCGCCGACCAGCCGGCGACCCGCGGCGGCCGCAGTCGAGCCATTGAACGCCAGCGCGGTCAAATCGGGGAAGTCATTGACGAGCTGGCCGATCGGGTTGTGATCCGCCGACCGGATCGCCTGGTCGAGACTGCCTCTGCGGTTCGCCGAGCCAATGACGTCCCACAAGCCGATCCGACGCTCGGCCAGGCGCTCCAGGCGCTCGTCGTACGGTAAAGTTTCGAGATCCTCGCCGATCGCTTCCCCGACCAGCCGCCAGAACTGATTGGTCGGGTGGGCATAATAGCGCTGGGCGGACAGCGAAGCGTCCCCGGGCAAGCTGCCGAGGATGAACAATCGCGCGTCGCTCCGCGCGACTGGCAAGAGCCCGGTTTTCACGCTCCCGGTCACTGGATCGCCCATGCCCTGGCCTTTGCCTTTCCCAATGGCGCCGTTAAGGGCGTGGGGTGCAGCCCAGCGACCTTCGCATTGCCCTGTTTTCGGGCAATTACAATTATGTGCGCGATGGCGCCAACCAGGCGCTCAACCGACTTGTCGAATATTTGCAGCGCCAGGGGGCGCAGGTCCGCGTCTATTCGCCGACTGTGGCCAGACCTGCTTTCATGCCGACCGGCACGCTTGTCAGCCTGCCGTCGGTTGCGATCCCGTTCAGGCGCGAATATCGCATTGCCATCGCGCTGACCGGGCGCGTCAGGCGTGATCTGGCGGAATTCGCGCCAAACCTTGTCCACATCTCGAGCCCGGACATTGTTGCTCACCGCGCCGTCAGCTGGGCTCGCCGACGCAACCTCCCCGCCGTTGCCTCCATCCACACTCGCTTCGAAACCTATCTCGCTTACTATCACCTGGAAGCGCTGGAACCCGCGACCCGCGCCATCCTGCGGCGCCTCTACCGGAGGTGCGACGCGATCGTCGCGCCGGCGGAATCGACCGCCGCGGTGCTGCGCGCGCAGCGCATGAACCGCGACATCTCAATTTGGACGCGCGGCGTCGACCGCGACCAGTTCCATCCCGGCCGGCGTGACATGGCGTGGCGGCGCAGCCTTGGGATCGAAGATGACGCGTTGGTCGTCACCTTCCTTGGCCGGCTGGTGGTTGAAAAAGGGCTCGACCAATTCGCCGACGCAATCGACCTGCTCGCGGCCCGGAATGTCAAATATCGGGTGCTGGTGATTGGCGAAGGCCCGGCTCGCCAATGGTTCGAGCAGCGTTTGCCCAAGGCATTGTTCATCGGCCAGCAGGTCGGCGACGACCTTGCTCGCGGCCTCGCCAGCAGTGACGCTCTATTCAACCCATCGATTACCGAGGCGTTCGGCAACGTTACCCTGGAAGCAATGGCTTGCGGGCTGCCGGTCGTGGCCGCGGTTGCGACCGGAGCGGCCAATCTTGTGCGCGACGGCGAAACGGGCATTCTGGTGGACCCGGGCGACATCGGTGGTTTCGCCGATGGCCTGGAGGCCTATGCAAGAGACCCGGAACTTCGCGCCCGTCATGGCCAAGCGGGGTTGAGCTTTGCCAAAACCATGGACTGGGACCAGATCAATTCGGCCGTCCTGCGAACGTATCTGCGGGTGATCGAAAAGCGTGCCCGGCTCGCCCGGCTCGCGCGCCGACCCTAGCTCACTTCACGCGTTCGATCCGCTGAGCGGCTTCGTCGAGAATCGTGGCGATCTCGTGCAACAAATCTTCGTCGATCCCATCGCGGCCGATGCGATGCCTCAGCGCAGTCATCAAATTACCGACCGCGCGCCCGATCGGCGGACCACCCGAGCTGCGCTCATTGGGAGCGAATTCCTCTTCAAGCCGCTCGAACAAGGCCTCGACCTCGTCGGATTTCTCTTCGAGTAGCTTGCGTCCTTGCTCCGTCACCTGGAACGGCTTGCGCGGGCCTTTCTCCTTGGCCTCTTCGATCAGGTCCATGTCCTGGAGAAGTGTCAGCGTCGGATAGATCACGCCCGGGCTCGGAGCATATTCGCCGCCGGTCAGCTCCTCGATCGCGCGGATCAGATCGTAACCGTGGCGCGGCTCGTCGGCGATCAGCTTCAGTAGCACCAGGCGGAGCTCGCCCGACCCAAACATGCGCCTGCGCCCACGGCGGCCGCGGCCGCCGTGGGGCGGGCCGTCGCCGAAATCGAAATGGAACGGTCCCCAATCGCCACCCCAGCCGGGTCCGCCGCGCATTGCGAACAAAGCCTCGGGGATGTTGATCTCGAACCCGCGCGGTCCGCAGCCGTGCCAATGTTTGCGTGTCATCAAATTATCTCCTTCAGATGTGTCTAAGATATATCTCAGATGCATCGGCGACAAGAGGTCCGTGCAATTTTATGGCTGGCGGTTATGTGCGGCCGCATGGCCGACCTGTTCGCTGACCCAGAGACTGCGCCGCAACCCGATGCCGCCGCACCCGAAGCACCGCTTGCCGACCGTTTGCGGCCCAGAAGTTTGGCTGAGGTCGTTGGCCAGGAACACCTGACCGGCCCCGAAGGCGCGATCGGGCGCATGGTCGCCGCCGGCAAGCTGTCTTCGATGATCCTGTGGGGTCCGCCCGGTACCGGGAAGACAACCATCGCCCGTCTCCTCGCCGATGCGGTCGGCATGCGCTTCGTCGCCATTTCGGCTGTTTTCTCCGGCGTCGCCGACTTGAAAAGGGTCTTCGGCGAGGCGCGCCAGATGACCAAGGCCGGCCAGCGGACCTTGCTCTTCGTCGATGAAATTCACCGGTTCAATCGCGCCCAGCAGGATGGCTTCCTGCCCTTCGTCGAGAATGGAACGGTTACCCTGATCGGGGCGACCACAGAGAATCCCAGCTTCGAATTGAACGCGGCCTTGCTGTCCCGGT